>CAYYOO010000046.1:0-12558 GCA_964473335.1 uncultured Thermoplasmatales archaeon | reverse complement strand
TATCTTTAAATACTTTCACCGAACGGTGAAACAATGCAATTTAGTGAAAAAGAGATTCAACAAAGATTACGAAAACAGATAAAATCATTACTTTCCCCTATACAAATTAAAAGTGTAAAACAAGAGTATCCTATTCAGAATCAAAGAATTGCTGATTTAGTCGTAAAAACAAGATACAAGAACAAAGATACAGTTTTTGTAATTGAAGTAAAATCAATTGGTGAACCTCGGCATATAGAACAAGCAATAACTCAAGTAAAATTGTTATCAAAAGAAATACCAAATAGTTATCCTTTAGTTGCTTCATCATTTATCAGTGAAACATCACGAGAGATTTGTAAAAAATTAAATGTTGGTTATATTGATTTATTTGGAAATATATACATTGATCTACCTAAGATACACATAGAAAAAGAAAGTAAAAAAACAAAACAAGTTGAAAAGAAAAAACAAAAAAAATTATTTTCACCTGTAGCAACAAGAATAATTAGATCGCTGTTGTCAGAGCCATCTGGACAATGGACAATTCAGTCACTCTCAGAGAAAAGCGAAGTCAGTCTGGGTTATGCTCATAGAGTTGTTGAAAAACTTATTGATAAAAAACTTTTGGAGAGAAATAAAAATTATAGATTAGTTCTAATAGACAAATCAAGTTTATTAGATGCTTGGAGAGATAGTTATACTTTTAAAAATAACAAAATTTATTCTTATTATACATTTGAAAAAAATAAAAATTCTCTTTTTAATGAAATTAAAAAAACTTCACAATTAATTGAATCACAATATGCTTTAACACTTCATTCTGGTGCATCATTTATAGCCCCCTATGTTAGATATACTGATGTTCATCTATACATAAAAAGCGATATGGATAAATGGATCCAAAAATTAGACCTTAGGCCCGTAGAGTCTGGTGCAAATATTTACCTTATTGAACCATATGATGAAGGAGTACTACAAAATCTTCAAACAATTAAAGGAAACAAGATAGTATCAAATATTCAACTCTATCTTGATCTATATTCCTATCCAAAAAGAGGTAGAGAACAAGCTGAAAAAATAAGAGAGGAAAAAATTAATTTCTAAATATTGCATATGAGGAGAGAAAACATGCCAAGAACTGCTGAAGATTACCCTGAAGAAATTGTAACATTGTCAAAATCAGCTATGCTTGAACTTTGGAGAAGTCTGCATCGCTATAACAGAGGAATGGTACTAATCGGTGGATGGGTCCCATATTTTTTATTGGAAAAGAATGGTGGAAAATCATACGAACACGACCATGTCGGGTCCATTGATATTGATATCGCACTTAATGAATCGATAATTTCTGAAGAAGAATATGCAAATATTGAACAATTAGTAGAAGACCTTGGCTATCGACATAAAATCGATAGTAATGGAAATACAATTCCATTTGTTTTTCTTAAAGATTTTCCTACTTCAAACACACCTATTACTATTGAGGTAGATTTTGTAGGTTCATATTATGGTAATGAAGGCCATCGCCATCAGCGAATCAGTGGATTACTTGCAAGAAAATGCCATGGTGTTGATATTGTATTTGATAATTATATTGAAGAAACTATTGAGGGACAATTCCCAAATGGTGGAAAAGCATCAGAAACAATTAGAATTGCTAATCTTGTAGCCTCTTTAACAATGAAAGGAATCGTTTTAGGAGAGCGCTATAAAGAGAAAGATGCATATGATATCTATTATTTGGTAACTCATTATAAAAATGGACCAGTTGATGTGGCTAATGAAATGAAAAAACTTCTACAGAATGATTTAATAAAGGAATCAATAGACACTATGAAAAAGGACTTTGAAAGTAGAGAATCTTCAGGACCTGCATGGGTGGCATCATTTTTAAATGAGGATGAAGATGATAAAGAAAGAAGACTCACTGATGTGTTCATGAATGTTAATGAATTTTTAGATAATCTAGAGAATAAAGAAAAATAAAATTTTGGCTCTTCATTTTTTTAATCCATTTTTTCTTTAGGTAAAGTAAGTCCTCATTCAATAGCATGAGACCAAGATCCAAGTTGTTTTGATTTTATTTTTGATTGAACCCATTCATCAAGTTCTTTATCTATTCTAACTGAATGTGTCTCTCCCTTTTTCCTACCTTTTTTCCTTGGCGACATGTTTGTATACAAATACCACAGTAACATTTGATTATTTTGTATGCATACATTATATTTGTATACATTTACCACAATGAATACAAATTGATTGGTGAATCGAATCATGAATCTAAATAAAGAATCTTTAATAAATGATTCCCAAAATTCATTCTCAACTAATTCACAAAAAGAGTTAGTGGGAGGTAGAAACCAAGAATGGAAAACAATTATAGAAAGCATATGCCAGAAATATATAGAACAAAGAACACCACAAACAGATGTGGAGGAAATGGGTGAACTGGATAGAACACTGGAGACCAAAAGTAGCAAACCAACATAGCAAAGACTTTCTATATCTACAACCAAACGGAAGACCATTTACAGTAAACTATCTTCGAAAGAAGCTAACACCACTTGTAAAGGAAGTATGGAAACCATACAGTCTTTACACAATGAGACACTGGTGTGCAACAGCAAGACTCATAAAAAGCAAAGTAGACACAGACAACTGGGATATCTGGGAAGTAAAGGACTGGATGGGACATGACAAATTAGACACAACAGAAAATTATGTCAAATACGCGAAAAAATACTATCGAAATGCTCCTTTTGACTGGATAAAATCCGTCCTTAAACATCATAAAATTTTGGAGGAAAACGGACAAAAATCTTTAACAGGAGAAAAAACCTTTGTTTCAAGTGGAGCCAACAGGAGTAATTTGGTACGGACGCGGCGGGATTTGAACCCGCGGTCACTGGCTTAGAAGGCCAGTGCCATATCCAGACTAGGCCACGCGCCCAAAAATTAATTTTTCATATTTTACATTGATATTAAGTAAAAATAGATAAAAATTTGGATTTAAAAAATAGATGTTTATTCATATGGCGCTGATTCATCTATTAAATCCACATGTGTTAGAATCATTCTTCTACAACAATAGCGCTCGACACCTAGATCATCTAATATTTCTTTAGGCATCTCTTTTGGTTTTTCACCTTCGTCTACTGCTTTTTTGTATTCAGCGTATCTCTTTTTATAATCTTTATAGACATCGCCAATGACTTTTCCACATGTGAAACATCTAACAGGTATTATCAAAATATCACCTATATGATTTCTGTTTTTTAGACCTTGCACCACGTCCAAGTGGTTTTTTAGGTTCTTTTCTTCTTGAATCACTAACTAAAAGACTTCTATCGTGATCAAGAAAAGCAATTTTAAGGCTTGGGTCGCCGGTATATTCCAAAATACCTTTTGCAATAGCAGTTCTAGCTGCATTTGCTTGGCTCATAAAACCTCCGCCTTTTACTTTTACATCAATATTTAGTTTTGAAACATGATCCTTTGCAATATTAATTGGTTCAAGTAGTTTCCATCTAGCTATTTCTGGTTCAAATATCTCTACTGGTTTTTTGTTGATTCTAATGTGTCCTTTTCCTTTTTGAACAGATGCTCTTGCAATAGCAGTTTTTCTTTTACCTGAAGTATTTACTATTTTCTTTGCCATTAAATATTCGCTCCTAATGATTGTGATAGTTCTTTTACAGTCATAAAATCAACTGGTTTTTTTTCAGCTTCTTTTACTTTCTCAATTTTTTTATCCTTAAATTCATCTGGAATTTCAATATAACATTTAAGTTTTTTAAAAGCTTCTCTGCCATGTGGCTTTTGATATGGTATCATTCCTCTGACTGTTCTTTTTACAATTTGATCAGGAAGTCTTGGAAAGAATGGTCCTTTTCTATATGTTCCTACTTCTCTTTTTTGTTTGTATCTTTTTTTTATTGCAGGTTTTTTACCAGATATTATTGCTTTTTCTGAGTTTACAATTGCAATATCTTCTCCTTCAAGGATTCTTTTTGCAACATTTGTGCTTAATCGTCCAAGGTTTGCTCCTTCTGCATCTATTATTGTTGTCATATCTATCCCATTATTCTAATATTTTTTCCTTCTGGATTTTTTTCAAGTAACTCATTAATCGTTATTGCTTTTCCACCTGATTTCTTGATTTTTTCAATTGATTTATCTGAAAAAGACCAAGCAGCTATTGTGATTTTTTTGTTTATATTGCCAGTTGAAAGTACCTTACCTGGAATAAGAGCTGTTTCTTTTTCTCCTATGTGTTTTTCTATTTTATCAAGATTTACTTCAGCCCAATTTCTAAGAGGTTTTTCAAGTCTTTTAGCTATGTCTTTCCATATTGCTACTTCTTTTTCTTTTGAAACTTTTTTAAGCTCATTTATTAGGAAAGTTAATTGAGGGTTTGTTTTATTATTTTTCTTTGTCATTTCTTTTTTCCCCAGATATATGAAGAAAAGTGTAAGCGAGTGGTATTTAAAAGTTTTGTGGGCGTTTTTTTATATGTCTTTTTTCTCAAAAACAAGGATTGATAGTGCCAATGGAATTATTATCCAAGATAGATATGAAACTATCATCCAGTGTACTTCAGGGGGCGGTGTTCCTCCATAATATAAGATTGCTGTTAATGGATTTATTATATTTATATATGGAAACCAATCAAGGGAATCTGTATTTTGACCAATGGTAATTAATGAAAAAACTATTCCAACAATAAGTATCTGCCAGATGATTGCAAAAAAAATCCATAGAAATATTGCCCCGCCTATCGCTGTTGATCTTTGTTTTAGTATTGTTGATAAAAATAGTGAAACACTCAAAAAACCTAGTCCTAATAATATTGTTGCACCTATAAAACCAAAATAATAAAGAAAATCAGGATTTGTTGTATTTAATGCAATTACAGTTCCTGATACTAAAAATCCAATTAGAGTGATTATCGAAATGACGCTACCTAATCCTAAGAACTTACCAATGATTATCTCGTATCTTTTTACTGGAAAGGACAATAAAGATAACATTGAACCTTCTTCGATTTCACGTACGATTGATGCATATCCTAACATTAAACCAATAATAGGAATTATAAGTATTAC
This sequence comes from uncultured Thermoplasmatales archaeon, assembly GCA_964473335.1. Taxonomy (GTDB): domain Archaea; phylum Thermoplasmatota; class E2; order DHVEG-1; family DHVEG-1; genus CAYZTD01. The sequence continues at coordinate 7,471 of CAYYOO010000046.1, read as the reverse complement.
AATTGGTCTGAGTAGTTCTACAGTTGCACTCAATCCCCTAAATCCAGAGCCAAATCCAGTTGAACCAAAATATGAAAAAACAAGTACAAGTAATGTAAAAATTACGCTTAATATGATAATCCAGTAGTTTCTAAAATTATCCATTACCTCTTTTTTTGCCAGATAATAAATTGTTTTTTCCAAAGTGATCACTTCCCCTGTGTGTATTTCATAAAAATATCTTCAAGTGAGCTTTTTTCTGTTTCAATATTTTTAATATTAACTTTATTTTTTTCAAGTTCGTATATTACTTTTGATCTATTTTCAAAATCACAATAAATTGTTAAATTATTACCATAGATCTCAATTTTTTCCACACCTTTGATTTTTTTTACAAATTTTTCAATTCCTTCATTTATTTTTTCTAGTTTTATTATCATTTTAGGTTTTATTTTTAAATTCATACTAAGGTTTTCCACTGAATCCTGTGCAACTAGATTCCCTCTGTTTATTATTCCTACTTGAGTACATGTATCCTGTATTTCACTTAAGATATGAGATGAAATAAAAATTGTTACACCTTTTTTGTTTAGTTTTTTTATTTTTGTTCTAATCCATTTTACTGCCCCTGGATCTAGACCTGATGTTGGTTCATCTAAAAATAAAATACTAGGATTTCCTAGCATTGCTCTAGCAATTCCTAGTCTTTGGATCATTCCTTTTGAGTATTGACCGACTTTTTTATGTGCAAAGTCTTTAAGGCCAAATTCGTCTATTAGGTTAATACATCTATCACTTGGAATGTTTTTTAGTTCTGCATAAAATTTTAGGTTTTGTAGTGCTGTTAATTTATCATAAAATGAGACTTTTTCTGGTAAATAGCCAATATTTTTCTTAACTTTTTTAACATTTTTTAATACCTCTTTACCATTGATTTTTACAAAACCTGTATCTGGATAAATTAAACCTAAAATAGATTTTATGGTTGTTGTTTTTCCTGCTCCGTTTGGACCTAAAAATCCAAATAGCTCTCCAGTTTTAATTTTTAAATTTAGGTTGTTTACTGCTTTTAAATCTTTAAAGCTTTTTGATAGATTTGTTATCTCAAGAGCATACGAGTACATATTTTTTATTATGCTCAGTTTTGTTTTAAATCTATTCCCTTAAAAACTAAAAACGTTAAAAACTAGTTTTTTCATTTCTATTTTCATGAAAAAGTTAATCTCTGTTTGCGGTAGTGATGTTGGAGATAAAGATCTATCGAGCCATGCTCTTAGAGTAGCTGAGGAAGTTGGAAGGCTTGTTGCAAAAAAAGACGGAGTTATAGTTTGCGGTGGCCATGGCGGCGTGATGGAAGCATGTTGCAGAGGTGCTAAAAAAGAAGGTGGAATAACTCTTGGTATTATGCCTCTTGATAACGATGGAGCAAATAAGTATATTGATATAGCAATTCCAACAGGTCTAGGTAATATTAGAAACTATCTTGTGTCTAGAACTGGTGATGTAACAATTGCAATTGGTGGACGCTGGGGTACACTTAATGAGATTTCTTTTAGAATGATATCATCTAAACCCCTTATTCTAATTAAGGGTACCGGGGGATGTGTGGATGAAATCACTAGTAAGTGTATCATGAACGGTATTCAGTCAAACTACTATATTGTGGATTCAGCAAAAAAGGCTGTAGAAAAAGCTTTTGAACTAATCTAAAACCTATTCTGTAAAATAGGGTAGTGTCAAATTTGTTTTGTCAAATTAGTGTTGGTAAATATTTTAAGTCGATAAACTTATTAGGCAAAGCCATCCTCAGCTTTAAATTTCATGTAGGTCGCCAACCACATGATTTTTTAGTGAGGATGGCTTTTGTAATTAAGACGGAAGGGTTTATATATATATATATATAAATCGTAAAATTTAAATTTATAAAAGATATAACTAACAAGTGGAGGTATATTTTATGAAAAATGTTTTTAAGAAAAGTTGGAAAATAGGAATTATAATTTGTTTATTACTTTCAACAGCGAGTGTTTCTTTTAGTTCAACCGAAGCAATAAAACTACCAAGTAATTTTATTTCAAAAAATATTGATGTATCAATATCAGAAGAATTTGCTGTGTTACATAAATTAATTGATGAAAAATCTGAGCATAACAGTAATTTCCAGTTAATTTTGGATGAAGAAATAAATTTTTATCCTCCTTATGACGATGAAGCTGATGGGACAGCCGGGAATTATGATCCTGCAGAATGGGATAAATGGGATGCAGGTGCTATTGCTGATAAAACGACTGGCAAATGTGAGGTTTGGTCAACCTGTGCAGGTGCACAAAGTGCTGGTTGGATGAGTGGTGTCGCTGGAGTTTGTGGCAAATTTACAGCAACTGAAGAACTTCGGGGTGTAAAACTAAATCTATATTGTTTAGCAAAATTTATGGTTTGGTGTGGTAACAGTTTTAGCGGATATTCTGAATATAAAATAATGTACATATTTTATGAAAATGGTGAAATAGTATCTGAAAAAGTTCTACAAACTTATAAAAAAACTTCAGGAGGTGAAGAATATTATGAAGATTTTACTAATGATCCAATAACTGCAAATTTAGCTAATATTCATGCTGGAAGTAACTATGAAATTTGGATATGGGCTTTTGCTAAAACATATTCGGATGGTGGCGGTTACAGCAGTTACGTTGATGGTGGAGTTGACCCCGATAGATATATGAAAGTAACAAAAATAAAGTTAACAGGTTACCCGCCATCGGGTTGGCTTGAAATAGATCCTTCATCATATAATTTTGGAACAGTTAGTGTTGGCCAATCAAAAGATCATACTTTTAAAGTTAAAAATACAGGTGATTATCCAGTCCATAATATTGTATCAAAAATACTGTGGGGAGGTGATTATTATAGTGTTGTTCAGGGGGGTTCTAAAGATTATTTAGCACCTGGTGACTCTTATGACGTTGTTGTTAGATTTAAACCAAATTCCAAGGGAACTAAAAGCGGGGAACTAGTATCACAAGGTGATCATACCAATGTCGCAAGAGCTTCTCTATCCGGAACATGTAGTAAAACAAAATCATGTTGTTATCCAGCTGATATCAGAACAACCATATTAATGAAATTACAAAACGTTTATCCAATATTTCAACACTTATTAGAATTTAAATAAGTAAATCTCATTTTTTATTCCTTTCCGGATCAAATGTTTGTAGTTATGTAGCAATGAAATTAATTTAACTAAAAACAAATTTTACCAGTAAGATACATGTCGATATATGAGAATTTTGTATTGTATAAATTAAGGATTAATCATAGAAATTGAAGTAAATGGAGTTATTAATAGTTACCTAATTTAATGAGTTTAGTATTATCGAAAGTCTTGTAAGAAGCAAGAATGTTTAATTAAAATATATTAGTGAAAAAATAATATTTATGCTTGTTTTTATGAACATTCCATCAAATACAATTGAATTATTTGTTTTGTAATGTTTTTTGAAATTGTTTACAAAAACAAACAATTTCATCTTAAGCATTGATTCTTTCTCACTAAAAGTCCCTGTATAAACTTCCAAATAGCGAATCGGTTCACACGCCATCTTTCTTTTCTATTTTCAAAGAATCATTTCTCAAATTTGTCTTTTCCCCAAATTCGTATTAAAAGGGCTATACTTAATAAAAATACAAAAAATATCAAAATACTTATGATAGCGCCAATTTGAGGATAAATTAGAAAATAAATTATCGGAAAAAAAATCCCAATAGCAACGATTAAGAGTAGCATTTTTTGGACATGAACCCAAGTATCAAACTTCTTCCAAGTGTCAATCATGTACAATTAAGGAAATACCCTCTCGTATTTTAAAATTTTGGAAGAAAATAATATCTTACTTGGGAAATAAAAAATACCCTTTATCTTTGACCACCCTTACATCTAATTCAATTCCTTCTTTCCAACCAAGTTCTTCAATATCTTTTGGTGGTATCACAATAACATATTTATATATCGCTTTTCCTTTATATTTTCGTGCTGTTTGTTTCTGTAATTTCATAAAAATTGGTATTGAAAAACTGATATTTAAATGTGGCACCACAATATTTAAATACTCATAGATCATACCGTTTAATGGCGACCTACATGAGTAAGAAAATTGATATTAAGAAAATGGTTAATGATCGAAAAATAAGGGGAATGTCACTTCTTGAAGATGGAATTGAACCGCATGAAATTAATAAAAGTACTTGGATTGTTCCGAGTCAATCTGGAGATGAATATCATATACGGTGAGATATTTTTATGTTCCGTATGAACGATGGACTTGTACCTGTCCAGATTTTATATATCATGAGATACCTTGTAAACATATTAGTGCTGTTAAGATTTGGAAGAAACTAAGTGAACGTACTAAGCAGTTAAATCTTGAAACCAGGCAGGATACTAAAATTGATTATAAAACTCCTGCTTTATGTTGTAAGTTTTGTCATTCAACTGAGTTTATAAAATATGGTAAAAAGAATGGAAAGCAAATTTATAAATGTAAAAAATGTAATCGTAAGTTTGTAGATAATGTTAATTTTGAGAATTTAAAATATGATCCTAAAATCGTTGCTCTTACTTTAGATCTTTATTTCCGTGGATTAAGTCTTAGAAAGATTAGTCATCATCTTAAGGAATTTTATAAGCTAAATGTTACTCATATGACTATTTATAACTGGATTGAAAAGTATGTTAGCATTATGAATGAATATGTAAATACCGTTATTCCTGATGTAGGTGATGTTTGGCATACAGATGAGATGGCTTTGAATGTTGGTGGCTCTTGGGAATATTTATGGAATGTCATCGATGAAAGCACAAGGTTTCAATTGGCAAGTGTAGTGTCTACTGAACGTAAAATTCGTGATGCTCGTATGGTTTTTCAAAAAGCTAAAAAGAATAGCGGTGGCCGCAAACCTAAGTTTATTGTAACTGATGGTTTGCCAACTTATAAACGTGCTGTGAGAAAGGAGTTTATTACGAGTACTAAAGAAACTGAACATTTGTTTAATATTGGTATTCATCATCACCCAAATAATAACCATGTCGAGCGTCTGCATGGTACCATTAGAGAACGTGAAAAAATTATGAGAGCAGTTAAAAAATCTGATACCCCTATTGTTGAAGGTCATCGTCTTTATTATAATTTTATTAAACCACATGAAAGTCTTAGTGGTAAAACGCCATCAGAAGAAGCAGGTATAATAATTGATGGTGATAATAAGTGGCTTACATTGATGAGAAATGCAATAAACCATGATAAAAGAAAATGTGAACACCTTTAATTTGACACCGTTGATTTTACACCTCTATAATTTACAGAATGCTAAAACCAAAATTTTATAATCGATTTTTATATTTCAGAAATAGGGTTGTACAAAAATGAGAGAATATAAGATTAAAAGAGGACATAATCCAGATATTAATAATCTATTGAAAGATTATTTTGGAGCATCAGGCGACGTTGAGCAAGGAGTAAACTTTGAAGTTGAAGGAATTGGAAAAATACATATGAAACGTGATAAAAAAATTCTTTATGTTGATACAAAACCTCCAAAAAAAGTATGTGGAGATTATAGTATCATTAAAAAGTGGAATAAATTCCTTTTTGAGGCTACTGGTAAAAACACTAAAGAACGTAAAAAAGACTTTGGTAAAATAAAGAAAAAGAAATAATTTTTTTTATTTTTTTACTTTTTCCCAGTCATCAAGAAACCTTTTTATTCCAACATCAGTAAGTGAATGTTTGGCCATTTTATGGATGATTTTTGGCGGGATTGTTGCAATATCCGCACCTAGCCTTGCTGCTTCTATCACATGTATTGGATGTCTTATACTTGCTACAATAATTTCTGTGTCAATATCATAGTTATAAAAAATTTCTGTGATTTCTTCAACAATTTGCATTCCTTCTTGCCCTTGGTCATCAAGTCTGCCGATGAATGGACTGACAAAACTGGCTCCTGCTTTTGCTGCAAGAAGTGCTTGATTTGCTGAAAAAACCAGTGTAACATTTGTTCTTATTCCTTTCTTTGATAGTATTTTTACTGCCTTTAGTCCTTCTGGTGTCATTGGTATTTTTATTGCTACATTTTTTCTGTATTTTTGATCTGTTTTTTTAACTAGCGCTTCAGCTTCTTTAACCATGTCATCAGCTTTTTCACTAATCACTTCAAGGCTGATTGGTCCATTTACTAGTTTAAAAATTTCTTTAATTATTTCATCAAATGATCTTCCGCTTCTTTTAACTAGAGTTGGGTTGGTTGTCACTCCATCAATTATTCCCCATGATGCTAGTTCTTTTATTTCATCTAAATCAGCTGTATCTACAAATATTTTCATTAAGCCTCACTCCAATTTCTGTGTATCTACTTTTTGTTGATTAATTTTTGCTTTATTTATTTTATAATAGGATTTTTATATTTATTTCATATCTTATGAATATAAATGGATATATTAAAAAAAATCAAAACATATATATAATCAAATATACATTACTGGATGTAGATGGTGGATGGGATATGCCTCTAACAAGAAAAGCCCGAGTGGTGGGTAGTAGTTTAGTATTGACAATACCCAGTCAACTAGCTAAAGCCCACGATATAAACGATGGAGATGAAATTGAGATAATTCCGACTGGTATTGGTGAATTTAAAATAAAAAAAGTGAAATAATCACTTTTATCTCTTATTCATTTTAATTCTTTATTAGTTTTATAAAAAAATTTAATAAATTATAGGCCTGAAGCTAGATCTCTTATTACTTTTTCTTTGTCATCAGCTTTAACTATACCACTAGCAAGAAGAACGCCTTCTGAACCTAGTTCAACTGCTTTTTTGACATCCTTTCCGTTTTTTACACCAGCACCACATAAAACCTTTACATTTTTGTTTACTTTTCTTACTGCAGTAACACTGTTTTTTACAATATCTGGATCAGCTGATGTTACAGATATGTCACCGCCTATTAGTTCAGGTGGTTCTACTGCTACAAAATCTGGGTTTAATGTAGAAATAGCTTTTGATGTTTCAACATTATTCGAACATACTATTTGATTTAAATTCATTTCTTTTGCTCTTTTTATACAAGTATCGATATCAGCAAGTTTTAAACGATGTTCACTATGATTTATTAGTGTTCCAACAGCACCAGTATCTTTTATGGTTTCAGGTAATGTCCAACCAGTGTGGCTACCTGGTTTAATTGGATCAATATGTTCAGAATAAACAGGTATCGATACATTATCTACAAGCATTCTTAAGTCAGTTGCTTGAACTGAGATTGCCATACTAATACCAGTTTCTTTTCCAACTTTTTCCATGATCTTTGCAATTTCTAGTGATTTTTTTCCTATAGCTTGGCCGTATGTCTTAACATTTAGAACTATGACTGGTGTTTTTAACATGTTTTTTTCTCTCCAAATAATTAAAATAGGTAAATCGATGGTATTTAATA
>CAYYOO010000045.1:6974-12592 GCA_964473335.1 uncultured Thermoplasmatales archaeon | reverse complement strand
TCAGCTTTCTTCTTCATCATTATCACATGCAAGTGTACCAAGAGATACAGGGACAGTTGGTGGTCTAGAGGTTGGATTTGGAATCTTATCAACTTTTTTACCAGTGTATCTCTGCAATATTTTTCTAACAATTGGAATGCATACTCTCCCCTGGCATGGTCCCATACCAAGTCTTAGCTTTCTTCTAAGTTCTTCTAAATCAGTGTATCCATCTTTTATCGCTTCAATAACATCTTCTTCAGTTAGATCTTCACATCTGCAAACAATAGCCTTTTTTTTCATTTTTTAACCCTAATATTTCTAACATCCATAGCGTTTTTTTGATCTGTTTCAACTGTTACAACACTTGTTTTTCCCTTTCTAATAACCTGTTTTACTTTTACATCATCTATTTTTTCACCTTTTCTGTTTAACCCTTCAACAATATCTTCTTTTTTTGGAATTGGAAGCATTTCATAAGGCATGGTTACAAGAGCTTTGTTTTCATCAATATATTTTATAACAAAGATTGCAAGACCTGGACAGATTCCTACACATTTAGCACAGCCTATACACTTATCATAATCAATTATAGGAAGTGAATTGATATCTTTCATTGATATTGCATTCACAGGGCAACTTGTTACACATGGATTACATGGTATCTTTTGAATGCATTCGATTATAGCTACACCTTTTTTTAGTTGTTGGTCTGAAGGAAGATCTAGATCTTTTTTTGATAAAATCCCAGTTTTTAGGTAATCGCTCATTTATTTGTTCTCCCATAGTTTTATTATTTTTTCTTTAGCAGTTCTTGGTTTTTCACCAAATGGCCCTGCTCTGAGTCTTTCTAGTTCTTTTCTATATTTATTTAGAAGTCTTTTTGTATCCTTAGCTTTAAAAACCCTTTTGACTGCTGCAACACCAGCGATTTTTCCTTCAATCATGGCTGTTGATGCCTCTTCAATACCAGAAGAGTCGCCAGCGATAAACACACCTTTTTTTGAGGTTTCCATATTTTTATCATGTATAGCCACATGTCCACCTGCTTCAGAGACATATTCCATTTTTACACCAAGTTGAGAAATAAGTCTAGTTGATGGAGTGAGACCTACAGCAAGACATACTGCATCACATTTAATTTTTTCTTCAGAGCCTGGAACTTCTTTCCAGTTTTTATCAAGTTTAACTGTAACAACACCTTCAACAGAATTCTTTCCTAGTATTTCTTTTATCGAGTGATTTGTAAGTATTGGCACCCCGCATCTTCTAAGTTTAGCTGCATGTACATGATAACCGCCAATATTTGGGGCAGCCTCTACTACTCTATCTACTTTTATTCCAGCTTGCAGTAGTTGATATGAAACAATTAGCCCTACATTTCCAGCGCCAACCATAACAACTTTTTCACCTGGTTTTACGGCATATACATTCATAAGGGTTTGAACTGCTCCAGCTCCATATACACCAGGCATGTCATTTCCAGGGAAAAGTAGCATGTTTTCCATTGCACCACATGCAAAAACAACTGTTTTTGTGTTAATTTCAAAAAGAGAGCCTTCATAATTTTTCTTTCTTTTTAATAAAGCAAATTTATATCTATCTTTTTTTCCTTCATAGTATCCAATAACTGTAGAATCAGTCATAATACTTATTTTTCCTTCTTTTTCAAATTTTTTTACTTCATCTGAAAGAATATTTGCTATATCTATACCTCTAGTTCCTGCTTTTTCCTCTTTTGATCCAAAGAATTTATGGGTCTGTTTGATTAATTGCCCTCCAAGCCTTTGGTTTTCATCTGCAATAAGTGTTTTAGCACCAAGTTTTGCAGATTCAATTGCAGCAGATAGACCAGCTGGGCCACCACCTACGACTAGAACATCGATATCTATTGTTTCCTTTTTTTTACAAATGAATTTTTGATCAGGTAGATCAGCAAGTTTAGACTGTGTTTCTACTCTTATATCTTCTTTTAAAGGCGCAATACAGGTTCTAATATTAGGTATGTTATTTACTCTCATCAGACATGATGAACATTTACCAATACCACAAAAAAAACCCCTTGGGTTTTTGTGTTTTAAGCTTTTTGAAAGAGTTTTTATTTTGTTTGCATGTAATGCTGATGCAATGCTATCACTAGTTAGACCATAAAGTAATTTATCATTATAGTAAAATCTGATTTTTTCTTGATCTTTGAAATCAATTATTGGATGATTTTTTATCCTCAGAAGAATTTCCCCAGATTGGGAATATAAAATGAATATAAAAAATATTATGTTTAAAAAACCTTATTTTATTTGCACATCTTTAATGGAATGATGTCTCTGTGCAAGTTTTCTTATTATCTCTATATTTTTTCCTGCTTTTCCAATTATCTTTGATTTATCACTAGAATCAACTTCTACTTTTACAACTGGATCTTCTTCTTTACCTTGGTACTCTATGTTTTTTACGTTATATGGTTTACACAAGTTTTTTATAAATTTTTCTTTGTTTTTATCATATTCAACAAACTTAATGTTTTTTTTAAAAAGATTTCTCAGTTTTTTTAGATTTTTAGCGTTTTTTCCAATGGCAAGGCCGATTTGATTTTTATCTACAACAAAAATAAGATGATCGTTTGATATCATACAATCAATTATCGCTGCTTTTGTGATCTTAGATGCCATATTGATATACTGCATGTTTTCGTTTGAAAGCATTATATCTGTCATTAAAAACAAAACCTATCTTTATTTTTTCTTGGTTAAATTTAATATATTCGTTCCGCCATCATCAATGATTGCAAATGTTGATACTGCAAATGCTTTACCACAGGTATAACCTAGATCTATTGAGTTTGATTTAGAGTCAAAAATTGGTGTTTTCTTTTTATCTGCCTCTTTTTTGATTTCTTCTTTAAAAGGACAGTTGTTTGAAATTATTACAAGCTTAGCCTTCTCATCATTAATTGCCTGCTTTGTTTCTTTAAGACCAAATTTTACTTTACCTTTTTTAACTGTGTTTTTAAGTAGTTTTTCTATTTCAACCATTTTATTTTCCCTTCTTCTTTTTTGTTGCTTTCATTACAAGTTCAACTGCTCCAGTACCAAGATTTACTGGCTGACCAACAATAATGTTTTCTGCAACCCCGCCTAGTTCATCTGTTTCACCTTTACGTGCTGCTTTTAAAAGATGACTTACTGTTATTTCAAATGCTGCACGAGAAAGAACTGATTCTTTTTCTTTACTTACTCCATGTCTACCTATTGCTCTAATGGTGCCATCAGAGGTCATTACATCAGACACAAGCATGATATGGCGGAGGTCAACGTTTAAACCCTGCTCAGATAGTGTGTTATGGGCTTCTTGGATTATCATGTTTCTAGCTGCTTCAATTCCAAGAACTCTTCCTACTGCCTGAATATCATTTGTATTTGTTCTAAAAGGGTCTACTCCATCTATTTGAAGGACTTTTTCTAGGTTACTTCCCTCACTATAAATGACATAACCCTCATTTGGTTCTTTTCTAATAATTATCCTTTTTATTCCATCAATTCCTTTTACCTTGAGATCCTTAAGTTTTTCATTTATTTCAAGTAGTTTTTTATAGTTAGGATCATCAAGCGTTACTTTGATTTTGTCTTTATTTGCTTTTGCATCAATCTTTCTGATTTTCTTTATCTTATCTATTATGTCCTTGATTGTTATGTCTTTGTCTTTAATTGTTTGTCTGTTGGCTTTGATTGTTATTACTAAATTAGTTAGATCTGTTTCAATATCTGCTATACTATTTAGCCTAGTTATTTCAATTTGATTTGCTACTTTTTTTGCTAGATCAGATTTTAACTTAAACTCATCTCTTAGATATATGTTCATCATAGGTGTAGAAGGTGTACTTCTTGCATCAACAATCTCAATTAACCTAGGAAGACCTAGTGTAACATTTATTTCAGCAACACCTGCATAGTGGAATGTACGCATTGTATTATGAGTTATAACACCATCAAAAGTAGTAAAGGTTTCTAATCCTTCAACAGATAGATCATATACATAATCATCTTTAATGTTAATATATGAAATATCCTTTATTTCATCCCAGACTACATCACTATTTAGCATTTTTTTAAGTGTTTTTATCTCTTTTTCTATGTTTACATCTTTTTGCCTAGCTATTTTTTCAAAATTATTGATATACCGAGATAGTGTAGTTCTACCGATTTTTTGTCTTTTAGTGAAATTGTTTACAAGTCTTTTTGGAAAACCTATTTTATCAGCTATTTCATAAAATATTTGACCTACACCAGGTATCATATCTGTGATATCATATGATTTTTCAATATAAGAATTCAAATTACATAATTTTTCCAGTTTTTCTTTTTTGTCTTTATTGTCAAATCCGATTTTTTCCATAAATAGAGGTGCGTATCTATAGGATACTCTCAAAGAATAACTATTCTTATTTTTTCCTTTGCTAGAAAATATTCCAAACCTGTTTAGAAGTATAGCTATACCATCGATTAGTTCTTTGGAAGATGATGAAGCTCTAATGGTTTTTCTTTCAATACTTATACTTCCATCTCCATCAAAGTAACCTTTCAATAGACCTGATACAAAATCTTTCTCAGCACTAAACGCAAAATCAGGTACTCTTTTATTAATTGAACCTGTGCCGCATGATTTTTTCATAAATGACGATAAAAGAGATGAATTAATGCGTATGTCATGTCCTTTTGAAAATCCTCTATTGTTATCATATTCGTTATAGGTAAAATTATATTTTTTTGCAAATTCTCGTACTTTATATTGAAATAAAGTGTCTATATTTGATATTGATGTATAATATTTTGTTGAGTTTTCCTCAGATAGATATGCACCTATAAACCAGCCTAAAGATTTGTCTAGATCCATATTTTTAGGTAGAGGTTTTTTTGATGGATAAGGATATATGAGATTGTCTTTTTCAAAACCATATTTCATGTTTTCTACATTTAAATAATTACCTAGATCTAATGAAGAAATACAATTTTCTTCTAATTTTTTTACAACTGGAATTCTTTTACCTGGCTTGAGCTCTTTTCCAGAAACTGGAATAATCTTATTGTTTTTTCTTATGACAAAAGAATGAGCATCTGTTGCTCTTATTTTCCTACCTGATCTAGTTTTTATCTCTAAGATTTTATTGGGCGCACTATGTCGGCTGCAGGCAAGTATTTTTTTCCACTCGATTTTTTCATTCTTATTTAAACTTGGAACAAAAATTTCTTTTTCTGGTGGTAAATCACAGACCTCGGATTCTTTTAGATTGCCATAACCAAATTCATTCATTATGTTGTCTACGAATTCTCCAATTTTGCATACTCCTATCTTTTCATCCTGTTTGAATAAAATCTTTTCGTCATAAGGAATGGACATCTGAGTTCCGGGTTCACCGATACTTTGAGCACCGACTATCCCACACGCTTCAGAGGGATCAATTATGTTCTTTTCATAATGAGTATATGCAATATTAACAATTTTTTCTAGTTTTGATTTTTTTTGTAAGTCTTTATTTTCTAATAAATGAGTGATTATATCATCAACTATCTTTTTGGGAAGTATTCTTTTTTTAAGAATTTCTTTGATTTTAGCTCTAAGCTCTCTAATTTCTTTAGGTTCCT
>CAYYOO010000045.1:0-6874 GCA_964473335.1 uncultured Thermoplasmatales archaeon | reverse complement strand
TTTTTAAGAATTTCTTTGATTTTAGCTCTAAGCTCTCTAATTTCTTTAGGTTCCTCTGGTTCTTTTTCAGGTACATATTTTATTTTTTTTGTTTTTGTCTCTTTTTTCTTTTTTGCTTGTTTTTTCTTTACTGGCTCTTTTTTTTTAGCTGTTTTTTTGGTCTTTTTTTGTTTTTTTGTCTTTGTTTCTTTTTTCTTAATTTTTTCATCTTCAGATTGTTTTTTGGTTTTCTTCTTAGTCATTAAATCCCCTCTTTAATATCAGATATAATTCTTTTAATATCAACTGCTTCACCGTTTATACTTCTAGTAGGATCAACTCCATCTTCACCATATGTAAATTGAATTATTTGACCACCGGCTTGTCTGACTGTTTTATCATTTTCGACTTTGACATCCTCAAGTGCATTGATCAACCTTCTTTGCATATAACCTGATCTAGATGTACGCACAGCTGTATCAACAAGACCCTCTCTTCCTCCCATTGAGTGGAAGAAATATTCAGTTGGAGTAAGACCTGTCTTATAGCTAGATGCAACAAAACCCTTTGCACTAGCACCAAGATCTCCTTTTTTGAAATGAGGTAATGTCCTATATTCATAACCACGGTGTATTCTCTCACCACGTACAGCCTGTTGGCCCACACAACCGCTCATCTGAGAAAGATTCAACATACTACCACGTGCTCCAGATTTTGCCATAATAACTGCACTGTTGTTTAACCCAAGATGTCTACCAGCAATTTCTCCGGCCATATCACGAGCTCTACCGGTAACTCTCATAATCTCCATCTCTAGTGTTTCTTCAATGCTTCTACCTGGCAAGGATTCTAGTTCATCATTTTCATAGGCCTTAATTAGGCTTCTAATCTTTTTCATAGCTTTATTTAATCCGTCTTCAATTTGTCTTTTAGCTTCACTAGGAATATCTTCATCATCGATACTTGTAGTAAACCCAAGTAAGGTAATTGTTGCAATACCCATTCTTGTAACGTTATCGATGAATTCTCTTCCTGCATCCATGCCATGATCACGAATGATCCTATCAAGTACTTGTCCTTTGAATGCACCAATGCTGTTTTCATCTATTGTACCTTTCTTTAAGACTCCTTTTTTGATAATGACATATGAATCATAAGGGCAATCTGGACCTTTGCATTTCTCACAGTTAGAACAAGTTTTTGCCTTATATTCAAGGTTCAAGTCATCAGGTAAGAGTGCGCTGAAAATTTCTTTACCGGTTATATATTTCTTACCTTTCTTTTCTATTATCTTAGGATGTTTTCCTGCATACTTAACTGCTGAAAGGATTTGAGATGCATCATCAAATGCTATTTCTTTATTTCCATGTGTTAAAAGAAAAGTTCCACTTATATGATCATGAATTCCGCCAATGATTGCACCGCCGAAACGTGGAGAAAGAATGTTTTCTTGAACTTTCATTAGTATTTCTGCTTCTGCTTGGGCTTCTTCGCCTTGTATTAGATGAAGGTTCATTTCATCTCCATCAAAATCAGCGTTATAAGGCGGACAGACACTTAAATTAAATCTAAAGGTCTTATATGGTACAACTTTTATCCTATGAGCCATCATAGACATTCTGTGAAGTGAAGGCTGACGATTAAATAAGGTAATATCTCCGTTCATAAGTTGCCTTTCAATAATTGCACCTGGTTCAAGTTTTTCAGCGACGGTCTCAGCGTTTCTTTCTGATACTTTGATTCTTTGTTTCATTCCATCTGAATGCCGAAGTACATAGTTTACACCTGGGAAATATTCATCAGGTGGTCTTTCAGAAGCTTTTGCTTTTGATGCTACTAGTTTTTTACACCAATCAAGGTTATGTACTGTAACTTTTACTGGAATTGTAAGTTCTTTTGCAATTGCCTTTGGAACACCTATTTCGTTTATACTAAGATTTGGATCAGGTGATATAACAGTTCTTGCACTGAAATTGACTCTTTTACCAGATAAATTACTTCTGAACCTTCCCTCTTTTCCCTTAAGCCTTTGAGCAAGTGTTTTAAGAGGTCTTCCTGATCTGTGACGAGCAGGCGGTATACCACTTGTTTGATTGTCAAGATATGTTGTGATATGATATTGTAATAATTCCCATAAATCCTCAACTATGAGCTGAGGTGCACCAGCATCACGGTTTTCTTGAAGTCTTTGGTTAATACGGATAACATCAACAAGTTTATGTGTTAAATCATCCTCACTTCTTTCACCTGATTGAAGTGTAACAGAAGGCCTTACAGTCACAGGTGGGACTGGTAGGACTGTTAAAACCATCCATTCAGGTCTAGCTGCTTTTTTGTTGATATCAAATAAAGGTAAATCTTCATCTCTTATTTTTTCAAGCCATTCGCGTACTTCTGACGGTGTAAGTTTTTTACCATTTTCTCTTACAGATGTTGGTTTATCAAGTTCTATTTTACCTACTTCCCGGCCACAGTGAGGGCATTTATCTGATTTTCTTGCTTCCTTTACTAAGCCTCTTAAAAGATATGTTTTGTCTCTACCTTCGATATTGTATTTTTCTATCTGATCCATATACTCTTTTCTTTGTTTATCTGTTAACAGCATTCTTCCGCAATCTCTGCATGTTGCTCTCAGGCAATCTCTTATGTTTTTTACAAGGCCTACATGTATTACAGGCATTGCTAGATCGATATGACCAAAATGACCTGGACATTTATCTTTACCAACTCTAAGTCCACATGTTTTACATCTTAGACCTGGCTCAATTACTCCCATTCGCGGATCCATCAGACCCATTGCAATTGGAAATCCATCATCATCATAGGTATCTGCAGTAATTACTTTTGTCGCACTCATTTTTCTAATTTCATCTGGTGATAATATCGAAAAGGTAATGCTTCCAATTTTTTTTGTGATACTTCTATTTCTTTCCATAAATATAACCTTCAAAATACTTCATACTAATGATTCAAGTTTTATTCTAGGTGCTATTACAAGTGATTTTAATTCGTCTATCAATAGCTTAAATGCATAGCTCATCTCAATTGGATAAACATCTGCTTTATCTTTACAAACAGGGCACTTAAGTGCACCATGTCTGTCTCTAATTGCAACATGGCCGCAATTGTTACAGACATATTTCACTGTTAAATCTGATTCATCAAGAAGTCTATCTTTAATAACCATTGATGCCCCGTGTCCTATCAGGCAATCTCTTTCCATTTCTCCAAACCTAAGACCTCCTTCTCTGGCACGTCCTTCAGTTGGCTGCCTAGTTAAAATCTGAACAGGCCCCCTACTTCTAGCATGCATTTTACCTGCTACCATATGGTGCAGTTTCTGATAATAGATACATCCTACAAATATTTCAACTTCCAATGGTTTACCTGTTTCTCCGTTATATAGAATCTCTTTACCATCATGTTTAAAACCATTTTCAATAAGTGTGTCCCTTAATACTTTCTCAGGATCGCCTCCAAAAGCAGTTCCATCAACAGTTTTACCTTCCATTGATCCTACTTTTCCACCAATCATCTCAAGAACATGACCAACGGTCATACGGCTAGGTATAGCATGAGGATTCATTATTAGATCAGGTGACATACCACTCTCATTAAAAGGCATATCTTCCTGTGGAACAAGCAATCCTATTACTCCTTTCTGACCGTGTTTACTAGCAAATTTATCTCCATATTCCGGTATTCTTTCTTCTCTAACTTTTATTTTCACCATTCTAGAGCCGTTTACTGATTCAGAAAGCATTACTTTATCAACAACACCTCTTTCTCCATGTTGAACCGTAACTGATGTCTCTCTTCTTTTTTGTGGTGTCAAGAAATCTGTTGGTTCTTCTAAGAATCTAGGTGGCGAGGTTTTTCCGATTAATACATCTGAACTTACTACTCCACATTCTGGAGAGATAAGTCCATCTTCTCCGAGATTGACATAAGCCTCTTCAGATCTAACACCGCGGCAATCTGGATTTGGAACCTCAAAATGGTCCTCTTGACCGCCAGGGTATCTTTTTTCTTCACTGCTGTATGTTCTAAAAAAGCTACTTCTTGCAAGACCTCTTTGTACACTTGATTTACTCATGACAAGAGCATCTTCCATGTTGTAACCCTTGTAAGATGCTACAGCTACAACAAAGTTTTGTCCAGCAGGTCTCTCTGCAAATTTTATATATTTAACAGGATGAGTTTGAACTAATGGTGCTTGAGGGTAATGCATGAGATGTCCTCTTGTATCCGGGCGTATTCTATAGTTTGATGCACCAAAACCTAGGGATTGTTTACCCATACCGGCACCCATAGTAATTCTAGGTGAAGAATTATGTTCAGGGTAAGGAACAAGTGATGAGCCTATACCAAGAATGCACATAGGATCCATTTCCATATGAGTATGATCTGGAGTGATATCTTCTTCTTTTAGACCGATAAGAGTATTTTCCTCTTCTTCAGCATCAATATATTCCACTATACCTTCATTAATAAGGTCTACCCATTTTTTCTTACCTGTCTCTATATCTTTCATATATTTATCTGTTAATCTGAGTTTTCCGTTCTCAACTATAACAAGTGGCCTTCTCAACCTTCCACAATCACAATTGACCACAACATCGTTTGCCTCTTCTAAAAATGCAATGTTAACCTCATTGTTCAGCATCCCTTTTCTTCTTTTATTTCGAAGTTTTTCGACTAGTTCTTTACCATTAGGATACATTCCAATAAGATCTCCGTTTAGATAAACGCGAGTACCGGTAGATTTTTTTGAAATATCCTTTATACCAAGGTCTTTTAGTATGCTTTCAACTTCTCCTTCGGGAAAACCTTCTGATATTTCTACTGCAAGTGCAAGATTTTTAACAAGACCGCAGTTCGGTCCTTCTGGTGTTTCATTCGGACAAAGCCTTCCCCATTGTGTACTATGTAGATCACGTGCTTCAAAATGAGGTTGTGAACGAGTTAAAGGGGATGTAACTCTCCTAAGATGACTTAGAACAGCAAGGTTACTTGTCCTATCAAGAAGCTGAGATATGCCTGCTCTACCACCAACCCAATTACCAGTTGCAAGTGCATGATGAATACGTTGGCTTAATACATCAGGTCTAAGAGATGAACTAATTTTTATCTCTTTTCCTTTAGCATGAATTCTTTCAATTTGATATTTCAAATCTTTGCAAAGAGCAGTGAAAGCCACTCTGAAAAGATCCTCCATTAAGTCTCCTGCAAGTTTTAATCTTTTATTTGCATAATGATCTTTGTCATCTGGTTCTCTTTTACCAAGTGCAAGTTCAAGTACTGCCATACCCATACGTGCCATAAAAATAGCTTTTGTGAGTCTGTCCTCAGGTTCATTTCCAAGATGAGGCAGTAGATTTTTATCCATTAAAGTTTCAACACGTCTGATACGATATTCTTTTGCTTGTCCACCTGCAAATTTTTTACCTAAGTATGCAATTGCCTCTTCATTTGTGCTTATACCATATTCATTTGCACACTCTTCAATATTAGCAAGAACAAAAGGTTCCATTTTTGGATCAACACTTATAACATCGACTATCTCTTCATCATCTTCCATACCTAAAGCTCTAAGAAGTATCATCAAAGGAATTTGGCCATAGGTTGTTGGAAGAGAGACCATTAACATACCGTCTTTTTTCTTTTCAACAACAGTTAAAGCTCTATAACCTTCTCTTTGTGAAAATACCTTAGCAACTTCAATGTCTCTACCATATCTCCTGCTTTTTTCAACAAGAACTCTATTTGGTGCAAGATCTTCCACAGTGATTAAAACTCTCTCAGTCCCATTACTTATAAAATATCCGCCTGGATCAAGCGGATCTTCTTGTAGGTCCTGTAGATTTTTATCATATTCTTCATTTGATAATTCATGTCCTTTTTTTTCCTCGATATTGTTTTTTGAAAGGTTACAGGACTTTGATTTTGTCATTATTGGCAGTTCACCGATTCTTACCTCTTCAGGATCGTATTCAACGTCTTCTTTTACTGGTATGAATTCCAAAAAAATTGGTGCTTCATATGTTAAATCACGTAATCTTGCTTCCATTGGGGTTAGTTTTCTAATTGTTCCGTCTGCTTCTTTTACTTCTGGTTTTCCAACAGATATTTTTCCAAATTTGATCTTATAATCTTCAATTTCTGGATATATGAATCCCTTTTCCATTTCTTCTTCTTGGCCTATTGTAGTGCTATCTACAATATGTTGCAATCTTCTTTCAAGGAAATCATCATATGATGCTATCTGATGGTTAACTATGCTTCGCTCTTTATAAAAAGAATCAACAAGTTTCCTCATTATTACACCTATTTACTACTCTCAACAACATACCTATAAGAAACTGCTTCGTTTGCAGTTTGGCTTTTTCTTGTAATTTTTACTATTTGTCCCGGTTCTGCTCCAATAATGAATGAGACAGGATCTGTGGCTAAAATTTTTGGTAGTTGATCTGGGGTGATATTATATTTTTCAAAAAGCTCTTTTTTTTCTTTTTCAGATATTATTTCATGCTTTGGTACTAGCGTGTGTTTAGTTATATCTAATTTAGGTTTTTTGGGTTTTTTAGCCATTAGCAGATCTATCCTCCTAGTTTTCTTTGGAGATTTGGTAGCGGGCCTGTGGGGATTCGAACCCCAGGCCACCTGGTTAAAAGCCAGATGCTCTACCTAGCTGAGCTACAGGCCCTTTTTTGAGGACCGGGACTCAACATATTTATTTCTAATCTATTTATATTACACTCTAATCAGTATTAATGCTGAAACAGTCTACCGGCTATACTACTTCTTATATTTATAATTTATGTAGAAAAATAGAGTAAGTTAGGCTGTTGAAAAATTAATTGAACCCCTCTGCTTTTCATTTAAAGCGGGATGC
>CAYYOO010000044.1:0-13111 GCA_964473335.1 uncultured Thermoplasmatales archaeon | reverse complement strand
ATTTTTGGAATAGAACTTTTGATAGTAATGCTGTATTTCACAATTTCAAATAGAATATTTGATAAGAAATTAGATGAAATTAATAGGAAATGAAAAACTTTATTTAGATATAGCCGATAACTTTTTATATCAGTAGATATAATATTATATCAGGTGTTAATATAATGTATCACAACTTCAATCTTTATAAGATATTAAGAGTATTTTTTGATAATCCAAATAAAAAATATCAGCTTCGCGAATTATCTCGAATTACAGATATTTCGCTGCCCTCTGTAAAAAAACATATTTTAGAACTTTTAAAACAAAATCTTGTTAAAGTAGATAATTCAGGCATCTATAAAGGCTATAGATCTAAATTTTCCAATAAGTATAAAATTTTGAAAAAAAATGACTTACTTTTAAGATTAGAAACATCAGGGTTTATCAATGAAATCGAAAAAAAATTTACCCCAAATTGTATTGTAC
This sequence comes from uncultured Thermoplasmatales archaeon, assembly GCA_964473335.1. Lineage (GTDB taxonomy): Archaea > Thermoplasmatota > E2 > DHVEG-1 > DHVEG-1 > CAYZTD01. The sequence goes on along the minus strand of CAYYOO010000044.1, from coordinate 12,643 downwards.
TATATGGTAGTGCTGTAGAAGGAAGAGATGATGATAGGGGTGATATAGATATTTTTGTACAAGGTTTAAAGAAAGAAATCGACATACAGAAATACGAAAAAAACATTAAAAGAAAAATAAGTATAATTTTTGAAAATGATATAAATAATATTGATGAAAATTTTAAAAACACAATTGCAAATGGGGTTATCCTTAGAGGATTTTTAAAGGTGATTTAATCATGAGATGGCAAGATTGTATGGATTATAAAGTTAAAAAAGTAAGGGAGAATCCTGAGCAGGCAAAAGCATTATTAGAACTAGCAAATAAGAGAATAAAATCAATAAATAAAAGAAAAAATGATGAATTCCCTCAATTTTTGATTGAAGATTATTACGAAACAATAAAAGAACTAATATCAGCTCTTCTTTCAATACAGGGATATAAGAGCTACAGTCATGAATGTCTTGTATCTTTTTTAAAAGAATATTATCCCGATTATTTAGATAACTTTCAACTCCATTTTTTAGATAGCATGAGAAAATTAAGAAGTGATATTCAATATCGAGGTAGAAACGTAGCTGATGGTTATCTTAAGAGAAACGATTCTACTATTGAAACTATAATAGAAGTTTTGCTTGATTTAGTAAAAAAAGAACTATATTAATTTTTATTTATCCTCATTTTTACTTTCTCACTTTTTAGTTCACGCAATGCATCTTTACCAATCCATCTAGCTGTTTTATTGTCTTTTTTTGAAAGTTCCTCTGAAGTTTTTATTGCCTTTTTATGCATAAACTTGTTTCTTTTACCGATTTGTCTTAGAGCCCAATTAACTGCTTTTTTAACATAGTTTCTTTCATCATTTGATTCTTTTTTTATTATTTTTAGAAAGTTTTCGAACCATTTATCATCTTTTTCTTTGTCATGTACTGCAAGCCAAGCAACTAGGCTAAACCCTGCTCTTTTTTCAAATTCTTCATTTCGTTTGCTCCATTCAATTGCTTTATTATATGCAAAAGGTGTTTTATCAAAAAAATGTCCACAGCAGTGATCACATAAATCCCAGCATTTTATGTCCTTAAGCCAGATTTCAACTTGCTTTTCTGATACTTTATTTGGATCTTCAATACATGCAGCAAGCATTCTAGCATCGCGTATGCCAGTATCCCATAGTTTTACTGCAAGTCTATGGTCTGTCCCAATTTTTTTTGCAAATTTTCGTATATTTGTAACAGTTATCCCTAGATTTTTCTTGTGAACTATTCCAAATCTTTTCATCCCTTCTACATTTTCTGGCCTTGCCATGTCATTTAGTTTTTTCATAACTGTTTCAAAATCCATTTTTTTTCAATCTCACTTATTTTTTTGTAAAAAGCATCTGAAACAATTTTTGCACCTTTGCTATTTAGGTGTACTCCGTCTAATGTGAACTGAAGTCCTCTTAATTTTGATTTTTCATCAACTTTTCTAGGGTTTTTAAATCTTAAATAATCCATTAATACCTTAAGAGGATTTTTCATAATATAATCAGATTCTTTTGGTTCTAACTTTGGGTAAATGTTTTTTCGTATATCTACAAATTCAACTTTGTTGTAATTTTCTGAAACATTCTTTATTACTTCAGATAAACGATTAATTTTTTTATTCCATTTATTATTGATATTTTCACCTATAAATATCGGCGGAATTGTAAAGATCTTTTTTGTCTTTTTTTGAACTAGATTAAGTGTTTTATGATAATAATCTTCAAATTCTTGATTTGACCCTGCCCAAATTTGTCCTGCTAGTACCTTCATAATCGGATAACTTTTTCTGATTTTTGATAGGATATCATTTGTACCTATCCACACAAATGAGATATCATGTTTTTTTATGTCCATTCTTTTCATTCTTCTGTAAAGACTAATCACAGTATCTCCTCCCTTCCCTTTATTTATAAGATTATGATTAGGTAGTTTTTTTTGTAGAATCGAATAGTATCCCACACCAGGTACTCCCTCTGTAAGGCTGTCGCCAAAAAATACAATCTTCATATTTTCATAAAACAAATGTTTTATACTAATCTTTAATGTATTGTTCGAAAAATGATGTCATTTGTTTTACAAACGATTTTACCATTCATAATATCAGCATTCGTTGTGATAATTATTACTATAATTGCTGAAAAATACGGAACAAAAGTAGGAGGTATATTAGGCACTCTTCCTTCAACAATAATTGTAGCATTTATCTTTATATCAATAAATAAGAGTGTATCTTTTGCAAGTGAATCAGCTGTAGTTGTCCCTGCTGAGATGGCAATTAATTTAGTTTTTTTAGTAATTATTTCAACTCTTGTTTATAGGTCACTTTCTTTTGCATTAGTTGTTTCGCTTAGTATTTGGAGTATTCTTACAATAATTCTTTACTTTTCAAATATCAATAATATTCTTATCTCAGTTGTTTTGTATGCACTTTCCCTTGTTTTTTGTTTTATCTATCTTGAAAAGATTAGAAAAATTGAATCTTGTAAAAAAGTAAAGGTTCATTATACAAAAAAGAAGATTGTTCTTAGAGGAATTCTTGCAGGTACTGTTATTGCAACAGCTGTTTTTCTATCAAATATCAATTCTACGCTTTCTGGTATTTTTTCTATTTTTCCAGCTATTTTTCTTTCAACTATGATTATAGCATATTTAGAACATGGGCCTGTTTTTACATCTGGCTTTGCTAAATCTATGATAATTGGAAGTCAAACTGTTATGAGCTATGTTATAGCAGTACATTTCTTATATCCTAGATTTGGTTTATTTTTTGGTACATTTTATTCTTTTCTTATTTCACTAGTAGTAGCAATTATCTTATTGAAACTTCGTAGAAAAATAACATAGATATATAGCTAGCGCTCGTTCTAGTAGAACAATTACAAAAAACCTCATTATAGTATATGTTGGCGAACAAAAGTTTAAATGCCAAAGTTTATAAGTTTTTAAGTAATTTTAGATGCAAATAGATTTAAAAGCTATATGAAAAACTTGTTTTTAAAATTTTTATAATATTCACTAAAATTAAAATTGATAATGGAGAAAAAAAGATGTATTATGAAGAACTAAGAAATGCAATAATATATGATAGAACAAAAAACCCAGAAAGAACAAATGCTACTTTTGAAAGAATTGAAGAGGTCTTTGAAAATGTTTTAGGTAATAAAGGAAATAAGATAACTGAAGATATTGAAAAAGAAATTAAAAATCTTAAAAAAAGAGATCCTTTGAACACAAATCAGGCTGATACAATTATTAGTTATTTAAAAAATATTCATCTTGATCCTAAAAATTTTAAGGATATTTTAGAGCAGCTAAAATATTCAGAGATTTCTACAAATGAAGCAATAGATATCCATAAGAAATATAAGATTCCTGTATCTCATTTGGAAAAAGATATAATTCCAGTTAAGGGAGAGGGATGCTGGATAATTGATACTAAAGGCAAATGGTATATTGATATGGATAGCAACTATAGTGCGACAAACATTGGTATGAATAATCCCGAAGTAGCTAAAGGTCTATTCAATCAAGCAAATCTTTTAATCTCTATGAAAGAAGATAGAGTGCAAATAGCAAGAACCCGTTTTTTAAAAGAAATATCTGGTATGATGCCCAGAGGTCTTGACTATTTCTACTGGCAGAACTCAGGGGGAGAAGCAGTAGATAAAGCTATCAAAATTGCTAAAGCATATACAAATTCAACTGGTGTGATAGCCTTCAAAAAAGGTTTTCATGGAAGGACCCATGGTGCAGTATCAGTTACTCATAAAGAAAAATATAGAGAACCCTTTGGCTTAGCTGATGAAGACTGGGTGCATTTTGCTGAGTTCAATAACATTGATTCAGTAAAAAAATTAGTTAAAGAAACTAAAGCAAAGATAATTATTATGGAAATAGTACAGGGCGAAGAAGCAGGAAATGTTCCTGCTGATCCAGATTTTATTAAAGAACTTTGGAAATTAAAAGAAGAAAAGAATTTAGTGATAATTGATGATGAAGTTCAAGCTGGTTTTGGAAGAACTGCAGTAAAAGAGGGAGACTGGTTTGCCTGTATGAGCTATGATGTAGAGCCTGATATTATGACTATTGGTAAATCCTTTGGCGGTAGTTATCCAGTTACAGCAGTTGTTACAAATGAAAAGATATCTGATGCAATGAAACCAGGTTATGATGGATCTACCTTTGGTGGAAACCCAATGGCTATGACATCTGCTTTAATTGCAACTAGGCAAATGCGAGAAAAAAATATTACAAAAAATGTAATAGATAGATCAAAACAGTTTTTTAGAGGTCTTAATAAACTATCTCAAAAACACAGTGTATTATCTGATGTTCATGGTAGAGGTCTAATGATCTCTTTTTCTCTTGGTAGTGAAAAAAATGTTGAAAAATTACAAGATGAACTAAGAAAAGAAGGAGTTAAAACAAGTCTATCTACTGATAAATACATGAGGTTTTTACCACCAACGATAATAAATGAAGGAGAAGTAAATGAAGTTTTAACAAGGCTTGATAAAGCACTTGATAGACTATAGTCTATCTAATTATTTTTTTTTAAAAAAGCTCATTATAATATATGTTGGCGAACTTTTGTTAGTACAGTTTTTCAACTTCTCCGATTACACTTTTTTTAACATTTTCTGGTGTAAATACTTCCAAATGTCCTGGAACCTTCACAACAGGAATGCTATTTTCTTCTAAGACTTCTATTGCAGGTAATGCTTTGTTTCTAAATTCGTTTAACCTAGATCTTATTTTTTCTTCGGTGTCATCAGATCTCTGGGTTACTTCAGTTCCACATTCTGTGCAGGTTTTTCCATTCTTTGGTGGTTTAAATTCAAGATGAAAAACTTTTTTACAATTTGGGCAAATTCTTCTTTTAACGGTTCTTTTGATTATTTTCTCATCAGAGTTTTCAACCCAGACAATAAAATCGACTTTTGAGTTTTTCTCATCTAAAAGATCTAGTAAAAACTTTGATTGGTCCTTAGTTCTTGGGTATCCATCAAGAACTTGATTCTCATATTCCTTTTTTTCAAAAAAAGATTTGAAAAGCTCATTTGTGATATAATCAGGAACAAATAGGCCCTTGTTTACAAAATATTTTGCTTTGAGTCCAAGTAGTATGTCTTTATCATCTGTTCCTATCTCTTCAGCTATCTCTGAGTCAGGAATAAATTTATTTTTTTCTTCTAAGAAGAATTTGTCTAAACTTTCATTATAATCATAGTCATTGAATTTACCTAGATAATTTCTGAAAATATCTCCAGTTGAGAGTTGCTCGAGGTTGAATTCATCTAGAAGAACATCTATTCTAGGTTGCTTTCCTGCACCACTTTTTCCTGTTACAATAACGTTTGTGATGTTATCTGGATTTATTTTTGACATGAGGCTGGTTAATCCAAGAAGAGATATATAAAAACTATTATGATTTAAAAAAGATTGTTCTAAAAAGTGCTCATTATAATATATGTTGGCGAATGGTATTTTCAGCTTGTATATTCCCAGTTTTTATAGAGATCTTTTCTGTTATTTTTATTTTCTTCAGATGAATGTTTTCGTCCGTTATATTGAATATCAATTATTGTCCCCTCTGAATCACGCAGAAGTATCTTTGTTTCATCTTCTGAAAAATCAGTTGTGAAATATTTGCCATTTCTAAAAATAAGTCCCTGTTCTGAATTATATATTGCATTTTCACCGAGCAGAAGTTCGGTATCAACTTCTAAGATACTGTCCATTTTCTTCATTTTGTATGCATCTTCAGCCATCCCTATCATTGTTCTAAAAACCCTTGTTTTTCTTTTATCTTTGTTGTTTCTTATCTGATTACGTATGTTTGATATAATTGCGGGGATGTCTTCAGTTTTTGCAGGAAGAATTACTTTTTTCCAAAACCAGTTATAGGTTTTACTAGCACGTGCGTTTACATGTTCTGGTGCTTTTTTGGGCCATAAAATGATTTTACCATTAATAATACGATGTTTTTTACGCCATTCGTTTCTTTCCCTGTCAAGTATTTTTTTTCTGTCTGATTTTGAAATATCGCATGCCTCCTAAGACCAATTATACAAATATAGTACGAACTTATGAATCTTGCCTATTTTTTTTCGTTTTTTGACGAATAGCGGTACTCAATGTTGCAAGACCCTTCAAGGCTTACCATACAAGGTCCAACAGGAGAAGCAGGAGTGCATTTTTTTCCAAATAAAGGACAATCAAAAGGTGTTAGAAGACCTCTTAATAGTTCTCCGCATCTGCATCCCTTAGGTTCAGAAAAATCTTTATCTTTCAATTCTGACAAAATATCTTTGTATTTTTTACGAGCATCATATTTTTCATATTCTTTTTGAAGTTTCAGACCTGATTTCTTAATTACTGAAAAACCACGCCATTTCATATCAGAAGGCTCAAAAACTTTGTTCATAATATTTTGAGCGATCTCGTTTCCATTTTTATGAACAGCTCTTTGATATTCATTTTCAAGTTTAGAATTATTATTTTTTATTTGCTTTACAAGCATATATGCTGCCATCAAAACATCTATTGGTTCAAAACCAGCAATCACCTGTGGAACATTATAATCCTTTGAGATAAACTCGTATGGTCTAGTTCCAATTATTGTTGATACATGCCCTGGTTCAATTAAGCCATCTATTCTTATCTCTCCCATATCAAGGATTGTTTTTAGAGCATTTGGCATTGTTCTATGACAGGATAATATAGAAAAATTTTCAGGTGGTTCTGATAAAATTGTCGTAGCAGTTGTGGGAGCTGTTGTTTCAAAACCAACAGCCATGAACACTACGTCTTTGTCTTTATTTTCATATGCGATTTTTATAGCGTCTTCAATTCCATAACAGGTTCTAACGTCTTTTCCTTCTGATTTGATATCGTTTAGAGAGTCTTTTTTTCCTGGAACTCTCATCATATCTCCAAAACTTGTGGCAATAATATCATTTTTTGCAAGAAGAAGCATTTCTTCTATTTCACGGGGTGTTGTAACACAGACCGGGCAGCCTGGCCCTTGGCCTATAGATATGCCTGAATCTTTTAGTAGAACATCCAAGCCGTGTTTTACAAGTGTATCTTGATGGGTTCCACATACATGCATGAATCTAAGATTTACCTTTTCTTTTTTTATTTTGGAGGTAATGTCCTTTGCTAGTTTTTTGTCTTTTAAAGAGAACAACTAACCCTCCTCCATCTGCATCATTTCTTTGAAAAGTGCAAGTGTTTTTTTTGCTTCACTTTCATCGATTATCTCTATTGCAAAACCAGCATGTACAAGGACATAATCATCTTTTTTTGGCTTTACTAGTGTTATATTTATTTTTCTTTTAGTCCCATCGCCATAGTCCACAGTAGCATGGTTTTTATCTGAATCGATTTCTATGATTTTACCAGGTATTGCTAGACACACGATTTTTGCTTATAAATAAGGATGATATAAATCTAATGGGGATTGTTGAGAGACAAGACTTAAATACTATTAAATTAAATACTTTTTATAAAAAAAGTGATATTATGAAAAAAAGGATTATTTCAATGATGATTGTGTTTCTTCTAACTTTTAATTTTCTTGTATTTTCTGAAAGTGTAAAGATAAAAGAAGATACAATCGTTGGTTCTCCAAATGATAAATATATAATAATTACTAGTGAAGAATTTAAGAATTTTAATGGTGAAAATAGTTTTCATGATTTGATTGATTATCATTCAAATGAAGGTTATGATTGTGAAATTGTAAGTGTTGAAAGTATTGAAAATTCTTATAATGGTATGAATATTGAAGAAAAAATCCGTAATTTTATTCGTGATGAAAAGCCTAAATATGTTCTTTTAGGAGGCGATCATGAAATTATTCCTGTAAAATATTTATGGGCAGATTTAAGTAACGAGGAGGATGTCACTCCAAAAAATATACCTTCTGATAATTATTACTCTTCAATTGATGGAGAATGGAATAATCCTGCCTCAGACTTTTTCCCTTCAGATGATAAAGCGTTAACGCCTGATGATGGAATTTCTATATCTGGTGATGGTATTTTTGGTGCCCCTGTCTATAATTGTGATGAAGGTATAATGCATTGGTCATGTGTTGAAACAGATCCAGATATTGGCGGATGTTTAAATTTTGTTTTTGATGAACCTGTTGATTTATATGATTTGAATTGGATAAATTTTGATTTAAATGTTTTTTTCTCTGCAAATGAGGGTAAGACCCGTGATGATATCGTAGAAGAAGGAGGAATATGGTGGAGTGAATTAGAAGTGAGATATTATAATTCTGGAGGAAGCGCAACAAGAGTATGGTGTTCAACTGATCCCATTTGGACAGGTTGGAAAACTGTAAAACTTGACTACAGACGAACAAAATCTGAAAGGTTAGAAGATACAAAGAGAATTGAAATAAAGGTTTGTACGCCCGTAGTAGATTGGACTCCTCGAGCAGATATCACTCCTGATGATTACGTTGAAATTAAAAACCTTCATTTTTGTGATTACAATGATGATGTTTTTGGTGAGCCTGGTGAAGATGATTTAGAACCAGATGTTGCACTTGGACGAGCATGTGTTGATACTACTCAAGAAATCTCGAATTTTGTTAAAAAAACTCTATCTTATTTAAATACAGCTGATAATTCGCCATATCTACAAGAAGCGTTTCTAATGAGCAACTCAAAGAATAAGGACACTATGAATAAAATTGCAGATGGCACAAGTTCAACTCTAGGATTAAAAGATGGTAATTATAACTGTACAAAATATTGCACAAGTAATGAATTTTGGCCCGATTCTCAAGAAATAGCTGATATCAAAAGTTACTTTGATAACAATAATACTCATATTGTTTTTAGCTCAGGTCATGGTACAGAAAAAAGCAGCATGGCCTTAGCCATTAATACTAGAGATGTAAAAGATATGGCGAATTCAAACTTTTTCTTTGAGTTTTCAACAGGTTGCAGTTCAGGAAGATTTGATGATCACGAATGTTATGCAGAGTATATTACTGCAAAAACTGAACATGGTGCTTTTGCAGGTATATGGAACACTAGACCTTCCTATCTAGGTCCTATAGAGTTTCTTGCCAAACATTTTTGGGATGCTGTATGCAGAGAAGAAATAAGAGAAATTGGCCTTGCTCTGAATTATGCAAAAGCAAAATGTTCAACAAAAATCCTCTCAGGTGCTGAGTTTTACAGAGCAGGGTCTTATGAGTTATCATTATTTGGGGACCCTGCGGTACAAATAAAACATCCACCTAGTTCAACTAACAATCCCCCAAATACCCCTGATAAGCCTATTGGAGAAAATAAACTAGAAATTGGAAAACGATATTGGTATAAAATAAATACTACTGATCCTGATGGAGATAGAGTAAAATATGGTTGGGACTGGGATGGAGATGGAGACATAGATGAATGGACCGGCTTTAATCCTTCAGGCGAAGAGATCAGATTATCTCATTCTTGGGAAGAGGCCGATATTAGATTTGAAATTAGAGTAAAAGCCGTGGATGCTAGTGGTTTAGAAAGCGAATGGTCAGAATCATTAACTGTCACAATGCCAAAATCAATTATACTTATAAATTCAATTATCGAGAATTTAATTGATAGATTTCCAATATTTGTAAATTTTATACAACTTATGTTGAATATTTAAATCTAATTTTTTTATCTATAATCCTTTCTTTTTTCATTAAAAGATTAAGCTTATATAATACCATCCATTTAGACCATTTCAGTTTTATAAAATCTATCTGGTGTGAAAATCCATGAAAAAATTAGAAGATACATATTCAGTTTGCCCTGCTTGTAATAAAGAAGGTAAAATTGTTAAGATTCCAGCTGAAATTGTTGAAGAAAAAGGTAAAGTATATATAAAAAAAACCTGTGAAAAACATGGGACCTTCAAAGAGATATATTTCAGTGATTCTAAGTTATATAAAAAATGGATGAAATACAAGGTTACTGGTACTGATTCCCCTGATGTAAAAACTGAAGTTATGGGTTTTCCTGCTTTATATGATATACATAAATCTCAAAGTGTTCTTACTAATCTTCTTGTAACTAATAGATGTAATCTACGATGCAGTTATTGCTTTATGAATGCAGGGGCCTCCGGGAGGGTATATGAGCCAAGCCTTGATGAAATAAGGGATCTTTTAATACAAGCAAGGAGTGAGCGTCCTCTTGGTTCTAAGGCACTTCAAATAACAGGTGGAGAACCAACAATTAGAAAGGATCTTTTTGAAATAATTGACATGGGAAAAGAACTAGGTTATTCTCATATGCAGCTTAATACTAATGCATTAAAGCTTGCAGATAGTGCCGAATATTGTAAAAAAATAAAAGAACATGGTGTTAACACAATCTATATGAGTTTTGATGGTGTGACAAAGAAAACAAATCCATGGATCGATATGAACAAAAAAGCAATTGATAATATGCGTAAAATCAATTTAAAATGTGTTTTAGTACCAGTTTTGATTAATGGAAAAAACTTGCATGAAACAGGGAAAATTGTGAAGTTTGCACTTGATAATATGGATATTGTTCGCGGAGTTAATTTTCAACCTATTAGTTTCTGTGGAAGAGTCACTAAAGTCAAGGATGAAAAAAGAGACAAACAAAGGGTTGATTATGTCACTATGATAGAATCAATTGAAAAAGAATTTGATAATAAGATATCCCGTGATGATTTTTATCCTGTTCCTTTTGTATTTCCAATATCAAAGTTAATTGAGATGCTTAAAGGGGAAAGCCAAGTTGAGTTCACTGCTCATCCTGGTTGTGGTGGTGCCACCTATATATTTGTTGATGATAATGACAATCCAATCCCTGTAACGCGATTTATTGATGTTGAAGGTCTTCTTTCTTTTATTGATAAAGAGAGTCAAATTAAGGGACCTCTTAAAAAGATCCGAGTTGCATCAGCATTTTTAAAACACATTGATGATTTTGTTGATTACGATAAAGCTCCACATGGTTTTAATCTAAAAAATTTGCTGAAAGATGCAGCAATAGGTGGAAGTTATGATTCACTTCGTGGTTTTCATTACAAGAGTCTTTTTATTGGTTCGATGTGGTTTCAGGACTCATTTAACTTAAATATTGATAGGCTTAAAAGATGTGTGATACATTATACAACATTTGAAGGAATAGTTCCATTTTGTACATACAATGGTCTTGGAATAGGCGATAAAATTAGGGAAAAACATTCAGTTCCTATTAAAGATTGGGAAGAAAAAACCGGTAAAAAACTAAAGAACGATCTTAGAAAGGATGTGCCTTTAACATAGTAGGAAATTGAATTTTTTCAAAATTTTGAAGACAGAAGCTTATTAAATTTGTAATTTTTATTCATCATCTATTATTGACTTTATTTTTTTGTAGAATTGTTTTGCATCATCTATTGCTTGTTTTGCTTCGTTTTTTGATATAAGGAAATCTAAAGAATATAATGTATTATGGCGGTTTCTTCTATATGCATCTAATTGATTTGATAATCTTCTTAATTCTGGGTATTTTTCTCTTAAATAAGATACTATGCAAATATGGCTTCTCTCTTTAACTCCATCTTTAAAAAGTAAAGCTCTTGCCGAATGAAACATTGAGGTATACGAACAGAATAAAACTAAATTATTGTTTTTCATCTCAAGATTATCTTTTGCATTCTCTATGTGATTTAAACTTGTCTCTAACGATTTTACTGCATATTTTTTTGATGGTTTTGTCTTTCTCAATAATCCTTCTTTATAGCAATCCCTTATCCTCATGGCAACCCACTCCCATATAAAACAATATGTTTTTGAAGTATTGATTCATAGAATGTCTTATCTTTTTCTTTTAATTTTTGCCAATCTGAAATCGTTAAAACCTGAGTAGATATTGTTTTATTTGTTTTTCTTTCTAATTTTTGTAATTTTTTTGTAAAGTCTTTCTTTCTATTCACAAGAACTAATAAATCAATATCACTTTTAGTATCGTTTTCTCCATTTGCATAAGAACCATATAAAATTAGAGAAATTATGTCATTATTTTCTTTTAAAAACTCATCAGTAAATTTAATTTTCTTAAGTTCTAGAAGAGTATTAAAAATTTTTAATTGTTTTACAAGTTCCGATTCATTGTTTAAATAATATAAATGTACATTTCCAACTACTTCTTTTGTTAATATATTGTCTTTATGAATTTTTTTAAGAAAATGATTCACTGTTCCCGATCCAATTTTTGTGTTTCGTGATATTTCTTTTGTATAAAATGAATGATCAGGTTTGTCTAAAAAAATTTTTAATATTTTCCAATCACGATACTTATCAAACATCTCTTCTAAATGCATAGTTAATAAAACTATCGTTCTATATATAAAACTATCGTTTTATTGATAGAACTGCAATGCTTTTTTTTGTTGGGTGTAGGCCATAAGGCCCTTTGCAACAGGAGAAGTAACATATTTTTTCGTAAATAACACGACAGAAACACAAATAATAAAATAAATAATTTAACGTTTAATAACGATTGGGAAAATTGGAATGCAAAATTATAATAATACATAAAAATTATATATTTTGATATATTACATTAAAATTGACAAACAGATAAAATTTTAATCTGTTTATGTCTCTATAA
>CAYYOO010000043.1:1737-13455 GCA_964473335.1 uncultured Thermoplasmatales archaeon | reverse complement strand
TTTCGCTGCATGATAGTAGGGATGAGCATAACAAACTTGAGCATCAGTAAATCCAATAATCCTAGATAATGATCCACCTGATGTGTGTGGCGCTAAGCCAATTGTCAAGTGCCCAGTTAAATTCTCAAGTTTTTTAATATTATAGAATCTTTCAAGTTTATAGAATTTTAAAAGAAGGTCATCTACAAATTTTGCTACTTTTAAAAAGTATTCCGCACATGCTTTTGAGATTATTACATCTTGAACCTTTAGTTCACATAACTGAGCATTGTTTTCGAGTTTTTCTCCATATATATCTTTTTTGTATCCTAATTCAATAAGTCTTTCTACTGATACACCTATTTCTTTTGGCCTAAAGTGTGTGAGTGGTGCATCAGTCATATCAAATCTGATGGTTCCATCCTTAAAGACATACACACCGTGTTTTGCTCTAAGTATTCCTTTTTCTAAGGGTTCAGGTGTCTTATTTTTTGATATTGTTCCCATTACACCTTTTATTGTTTCAGGGAGTCTTCTTTCTTTTATGTTCTTTTTTGCTATATTTAGATCATTTGCTAGATTTATGTCATGTATCTCAATTTTATCATTATCGATTTTTGTGTGTCCACCGCATTCACAGGTTAGTTTGTATGTTTTTTTCTTACATTTCGAGCAAATCCTTGTGCCTGCTTCTATTTCGATTATTCCTTTATCTGCTGCTTTTCCTAGCAGTCTTTGGTTTGATCCATAGTTTCCAACTGGGTACAATACGTGTGGCGGTGGTCTCATTTTTCTTTCTGCTGCTTTTTCTGGTCTTCCCATACGTGTACCTATTCTTATTGGTGCACGTGGTCTGATTTCTATTCCTGCTAGTTTTGATACTAGTTTATTTGAGTTTGTTTCTCTTTCATCAGGTTTTGTTTTTTCTATTATTTTTCCTTCTTTTATTTCTAGTCCAAATAAGTAGATCAATGATTCTTTATATCTATCAAAAACTAGTTCTTCATTTCTTTTTTTATGTAGTGCTCCTAGGGTTATCAAAATATTTTTTATTTCTTTGTCATTTTTTATTAGAAGTTTTTTTTCTTTTATTCTTCCAGTTTCTATTATATATTTTCTTAAATTTTTGATTTCTTCAGTTGATATATCATGAAAGAACAGATTGAATTTTGGGTGCAAGGGTATTTTATATTTTTTAGATAATTCTATTGATTCTTCAAAAGTTGGATCGTCTAGTTTAATTTCTTTTCCAAATTCTTTTTTTATTTCTTCTTTTGTTTTTTCATCTGCTTTTTTTATGTTTTCAGGTGTATTTTTTTCGGGTAAAAGTTTTAGTTTTTCTTGTAGGTCTTGTATCCACCATTCATATGTGTAGCTTGCATCTGGTAGAACTGAGTTGTTTTCTAAGAATTCTCCATATGGAATTAGGATTTCACCTAAATCTATTATTTTTTTTATCTTTGTTTTATCTATTTCTTTTTTGTTTTTTATTTCTATTAGATCTCCATTTTGTAGTAATGCTGTTGGCCCTTCTATTGTCGTACAGGGTGTTCCGATTGTTGCTTTTCCTGGTCTTTCGGTTTTTAGCTGTGTTCCTACTGCAATAAAACTGTCAAGAAGATACATTGTCAGAGGGTTTATTGCTGTTGATGCTAAACCTGCAGTTCTTGCCCGTCCATATCTTAGTCTTAGTCCTCCTTTTCTTGAAGGATGTGAAAATACTGGTCTTCCTGCTATTACTTCACCAATGTATTTTGTCTTTGGTTTTATTTCTGGGATTTTTTCTTTTTCATCTTTTTCTTCTTTTTTTTCTTTATTTACAAATATATCTAAAAAATCCCATCCTTTTAATTTTAGTTTTTTTACATGTTTTAGTATTTTTGGTGCTTTAAGACACATTCCTTCAGCTATAACAAGGCATGCACCGCCTCTTAACCTGTTTGTTTCAATCCTTGGAAGATCCCTGTATCCGGTTACTTCTTCTTTCTCTGTTCCTTCTCCATTGATGCATATCGGACAGTTTGATACAATTCTATCTATTTCATCAACACTTGGTGTGTATTGTAGGTGTTGAGCGCGTTTGTATAGTGGTATTTCTTCTTTGTATCTTTCTATTTCTCCTTTTGTTGGCTTGTATTTGTCTATGTTCATCTCTCGTCTTACTATATCAGCTATTAGAACGCTCATTGCTTGTCCGGTTCCACCTGCTGATCTTATGGGTCCAGAGAAATATAGGTCTACATATTCAGTTCCGTCATTGTTTTTCCCGATTTTTACATCAGCAATTCCTTCCAAGGGTGCAACTAGTACTCCTTCAGTGAGGATCGCTAGGCCAGTTCTTACTGCTTGGTCTAGTGCTTCTTCTTTTGATTTGAATTTATATTTTTCCTTGTTTTTTGCAATATCCTTTGCTATCTTTATGCTTACTAGTTCTCTATTTTTTATTTTTTTTGTTACAGTTCTAATTTTTGGTGCAATGTTTTTTGGTCCTACCAATTGTTCTACTCTTGCTGCTAGGTCTTGGGCTTGCGGGATTTCTACTTTTTGTTCTGGATCAAGACCTATTTTTCTTGCTTTTTTTGCAATATTATATGCTTTATCTATTTCTTTTTGTAAATCTAAAAAATAGTTTTGCATATTTTTGCTCATTGCTATTTCTTTAGCTATGTCCCCGCCCATGTATACATATCCATTAAAACTAGTAAAGTCATATAATGTAAATATTGTGTTTAAAATTTTTGTATTTTTTTATTCGAAAACTTTAAATATTAATATTCATTTACATAAATAAAAATATTGATATAAAATAGATGTGATGTATATGAAGAAAAAAATAGTTATAACAAGCATGATACTAATCCTTTTGTTATCAAGCTTAGTAAATGGATCGATGACAAATAAAGATATAAATGAAAAAAGTTTTGATACAAAGTCAATTGAGAAATTAAGATATGTGCCTGGAGAAGTTATAGTTGTTTTAAAAAATGAAGGAAGCTTTAATAGTTTTTCATCAGATTTTTTGATCAATGAATATGGTGCAAATTCAGTTGAAAACAAATTTAATAATAACATTTTCAAAACATATGTAGATGAAGATACCGAAAGTGATTATATATCTAACATAAAAGATGATCCAAGAGTAAAACATGCCTGTTTAAATTTTATTTTTGAAATTTGTAAAACTCCTAATGACCCAAGTTATGATGAACAATGGGGACTTGAAAAAATACGATGCCCTAAAGCATGGGACACCACAACAGGTGATAAAAATAAAGCAGATATCTGGATACTTGATACTGGAATTCAGAGGGATCATTTCGATCTAAAGAAAAATATTATTTCAAATGGATATGATTTTGTAAACCTAAGTTCAGAAACACGTTCGAATTATGAGAAAGAAGGTTATATGTTTCTAGATGGAGAAGATTACACAGATGATGATGCAAATCCTGATGATTTTTTGGGACACGGTACAGGATGTGCTGGAGTAGCAGGTGCTGTTGGTAACAACGCAGATGGCGTTTGTGGTGTGAATTGGGATTGTTCTTTGGTTGCTATTAGAACCTGTTTTACAATTAAATATATTGACGAACATGGATACACAATAAAAACGGCACTAACTGACATGAATGCAGTTTTTAACGCAATTTTAAATGCTGAAGATAATGGTGCTGATGTGATAAGCATGAGTTGGGGGATTTTACCAGATGAAATTAATCAAGATGGAATAGATGCATTACAATATTTTATGGACATTGCTTGGGATGCAGGTATTGTCCTTGTAGCTGCATCTGGAAATGATGAATCAAATGAAATAAATTATCCAGCTAAATGTAACAATGTTATTGCTGTTGGTGCAGTAGATAAAAATTTAAATCGTTGCCAATGGAGCAACTATGGCTCTGGACTTGATATTATGGCCCCTGGGAAAGATATAAAAACAACAGATATTAACAATAAATTTCAAGAGGCAATTGGTACTTCTTTTGCCTGCCCTCACGTTGCAGGAGTTGCGGCTCTTGCATTTGCTAGAGAAGATGTAACAGATGAAAATAATAATGGTCGTAAAAATGATGAGATAAAACAACTATTAGAAGATACAGCAGACGATATCGGAGGGGGAAAAAACGAATATGGCAATGGACTTCTAGATGCATCATTAACATATGATACTAACTTGGAAATAACAAAACCTAAAGATGATTCACTATACATTTTAAATGAAAAAACAGACGATTATGCCGCACTGGTTATTATCGGAGCTATAGACGTCGAAGTGGAGGCTGAAAACAAAAAAGGAATTGAAAAAGTAGAATTTTATGTCTATGATGAACTGAAACATACTGATAAAAACGAAACATATGAATGGTATTTAGACCAAAAAACACCAATATTAATGGATTATATAAAAGTACTTGCGTATGATACTTTTGGAAATGTTGAAACTGCACTTCAACCAGTTTTATTGTATATTAATCCATTTAACTCATTTGGAAATGAAGTAATAGATGATGACAATATATTAAAAAGCACTAAAACAAGTCAAAACAACAAAAATAAAGTTGAGTTCACTGCTCAAATACCAAATGCAAAAGAAATAATTGAAAATGATTTAGACGACACAGGAATCAGTTTTTCATTTGACTATAAGTTTGATTATGGTGACGGGAATATAGAGACATATGAAAATATTGAAGATTTTCAATATATAGTTGAACATACATATAAAGAAGCAGGATCATATGAAGCTTCTGTTGAAATCACAGCATATATTAATATCGATGTTGGATGTGACGCTGATGGAGAATATAAAATCGATCTATATGGAGAAAAAACCGAAGAAATACCACAATATAAAAACAAAATATTTAATATATTACTTGAAAACAATTTTTTCAAAATAAGACTTGAAAAAATATTTAACCTACTTAAAGAACTATCTCCAATAGATTTATTCTAAAAATTTTACTTGCTAATCTAGATGCATTCAAAAGTGTTAGTGCGAGATAATTACTGATTTAATAAAGATGCGCATATCTATATGTGTTTTTTATATTACATTATCTTCAGTAAATTCATATCCACAATGAAGACAAAACCGTGAATTATCTGGTATTTTCCTTCCACATTTTTTACAATATTTGTAATCAATTTCATTTGAAATAACAGGAACTTCAGTTGGTTTAAATTTATCCCAGACAAATCCCACAAAAAAGCCAAATACTATATATGAAAGTAAAGTGTAAATTGTGTTATTACCATATGAAATACTACCAAATAAAAACCCAAATATTAAAAATGAAAATAATAACCAGAACATAGTAGATAGAACAATTCCTTTTGTTACAGCTGATGTACCAGGGATCTTATCATAAAGAGCTGCAAATATCAGTCCAAATATAAAACCAAGTATAATTCCCAAAGTAATAGAAAATACTAAATTTACTATAATGAAGAATATATATGAATAATAGGTAAAACTAGCAAAAGCAAATATTGTACTAATCACACCAAATAAGACTCCTGAAATAAGACCTGATTTTATCCCTCTAATAATGTCAACCATATAAATCAAACTACTTCTATTGTTTATTTCACAATGACAACACCCTCTTTTTAGATGTCATCTTCTTATTCGCTTGATCTTAGCAATCAACAATACTGCCACAATAGCAATGATAGTTGAGATTATTTCAAACCCTGGAACGCCATAACCTGTTGGTCTATCCTCATATGCTTCTTCTTCAAACGAATCAGAACTCTCTGGTGAGGAAGCAACATCCCAGTGAAGTTGTTGAGCTCCGACGGTGTAAACAATAAGCAATATTAGACCTAGAAGTAAAAGTAAAATCTTCAAATTTTTATCGATTTTTTTTACAATTATTCCGCCGACGACCATTGAACTTACAACAAAACCAAGACCCAGCATTTTGATAAATGATGATAGTTTATAACCAATCAAATTACTTTCACTACTTGGAAATACGTTACTAATCATTGCTCCAATGAAAAATAGAGCAATGCCAATTACTAAACCAAACATTACTAGATCCTTATTTTTTAAATTTAACATATCTTTTCACCTCAGTAATAACCTGAAGAAGACATTATTATAATATTCAAAAGCAATAGAATAACACCAAACAAAAGTAACAAGTTTTTTGTATCTTTTTCAAATTTTTCAACAAAAAAACCTCCAACTATCATCGACATGACAATAAGCCCCATTCCACTAAGTTTTATTACAGATGATATCTGCTGTGGTAGCATATTACTTTCAGTTGCCGGCCCCAACAAAAAGAATATTCCAATACCAAAGAAAAATATTATTATACCTGCGCCTAAACCAAAAACAGTAAGATTATGTTTATTCATTTTCAAACTATCCCACCTCATCAACTTAAACTGACTAGAGATATAAATATTTACTTATAAAAAAATGATTTTAAAACCTTTAGATTTAGTTTGATTGTATCACTATTTTTTACTAAAATCCATCATTGTAACATTACTAGTCTTCAGATCAACTATTGGTAGCTTTCCTGAATCAGGTACAAAGTTTAGCATCTTTTGATAGCTTGTCTGTTCCTGCCAGCTTGAGGCATTCAATAGTGTTACACCTCGGTAATCACCTATTTGAGCAAGATGCACGTGTCCTGTTACAAAAATATCAGGTATCCTATCAATTAGCATATAGTCTTCATGTTCAGGGGCAAGAGGAGTATAACCTCCATAAGTCGGTGCCAAATGATGCTTTTTAAGCATAACTTTCATTGTTTCAACTGGTTCATTATATTTTAGATGCTGAACATTTGTTGCAAAATCTAGAAGGCTTTGACCGTGATAAGATAGTATTTCAACACCATTTAATGAAAAATAAGAGGGATTTCCTAGAAAAGTTATATCCATTCCGGAAAATAAGTCTTGTATCTCAGTTTCAAAGGTAGGTTGAGGCTCAGCGGGACGTACTGCATCATGGTTTCCAGGCTGCATTATTATTGATATATGTGAAGGTATCTTTCTTAGTTGCTCGGCTAGTTCTTCATATTGCCTGTATACATCAACAATCGATAGTTCCTCTTCCTGGTTTGGATAGATTCCTATTCCATCTACAACATCTCCAGGGATTACAATATATTTGATTTTACTTGCTACATCTCTTTGTCTACTATTTCCCATCTGGCCGTTTATCCATCTTAGAAAAGAGTTCCATTGAGCATCCATAAATTGTTTGCTTCCAATGTGGATATCAGCAAGAAAAGCTGCAAAAACTGGTATTTCAGATTTATGACGCTCGTTTTGTATACTTATATCTGGGTAAACTATGTTTTCTACAACTAAAAGATCTCCATTTTTACTGATATTAGCTGTAATACCAATAATTTCATCGTTTATTACTTCTTGAGCAATATTATAAACATTTCTATCATGTTTTAGAGCTATACATACTGCTTCATCTGTTTCATCTTCAAGTATTATAAGTCTGTGGCCGTTTTTTGTGTTTCTTACTTCTTTAACGATTCCTACGATTTGAATTTCTTTTATACCTGATTTTTTGATTCTATTGATTGGTATTGTATTTGCAAGCTCCCTTCTTTGTTTTCTAAGTATTTTTTTAACTGAGTCAAATCGATTTCTGAATAGTTTATTAAAATCCTGTGTACAACCCTCACAAGTACTTTTGCCGGTCACATCTTTAATTATCTTAATCTCAGAATCGTATTCTTTTGCTTGTGGTTTCCAGGACTTAACTTTTTTAATTTCAATAGATTTTTTATTTTTTTCTTTAATGTCTGTTTCTTTCTTGACATGGGTTATTAGATCAGCATCTTTTGGTGTTATATCTTCCAATTCACTTTTAGGTTTTAAATCTTTGTCATAGACTTCTTTAAGCATCTTTGTTTGAATTTCTTCTTCTTTTGTTTTAACTTTTATATTTTTTTCAATTTTTATTTCTTCAATTTTTTTAATATGGTCTACTGTTAGAACTAGTGGATATTCTTTTAGATTATCTTCAACAAAAGCCAAAAATTTATATGGCTCTTTCTGGGACATTATATATTTTAGTGTATCTGGTTGAACAAATGTACCATGTTCTGAAAATGATTTGATTATTTTCTCCATCCTATTATCCCACGAAAAACTAAATTTTAGTACAAACTGTATGAATTAATGTGTTTTTATTATTGCGGTCAAAGAAAAAGATTATTTAACAAGTTTTTTGAGAAGTACTTATATAAAAATCTTTGCATAAAATCATGCTTTTTTGTCGAAAAAGGAAAAAATTATAGATTGAGGGCTTCTTCAAAATAAATAAATCGTTTTTTTAGTTTATATTAGAGAAAATAATATAAAACACTAAAAACTAACATTAAATTGTAGAGTACTAAAAAAGAGCAAATGATTGTATGATAAGCATTAAAAAATACAAACAGGGAAATGATCTTCTTATTGGAGCCTGTGATGAAGAACTAATAGGTAAAAAATTTGAAGAAGGATCCCTTCAAATCGATGTCAGTAAATCTTTTTATGATGGTGAAAGAGTATCATCTGATGTTCTCAAGAAATTTTTAGAGGAAGCAACTATCGCAAACTTAGTTGGAAAAGAAACTGTAGATTGTGCAATAAAAATTGGCCTAGTTGATCCAGATTGTGTGTTAAAAATTAAAGGTATACCTCACGCTCAAATGGTTAGAATGATATAAAAGAGAATTACTTACACAATTCATCTATTTTATCAAGCATTTTTTTGTAATGTGTTCCTTTCCAATATATCTTATCACATCGTCTACAATATAAAAAATCATTATTATTTTCAAATACCATTTTTGGGACTTTTTCTTTTACATTTTTTTTTGATATTTTTTCTAAAAGACCATTACATATCGTACATCTAGACAGAATTAGACCTTTCTCTATATCAACCTTACTTAAAACAATCTTGAGTTGTTCATCTAAATCCTTGGTTTCTATTTTTATTGTTTTAACTTGTTCTCTTTTAGCATTGTAAACAAGCTCTTTATCCCTAGTTATTAAAACACGGTCTTCTTTTTTTGCAATATCTATTAGTTTTTTGTCTTTTGTGTGTCTTTTTGCATAATAAGTATCAAAGCCGCATATCCTAAGCCATTTAGCAAGTGTTCCAAGCATTTGGTCACATAAAAATTTCATTTTATCCTATCTTATAATGAAGTAGCATTCCCGATCCTATTTTTTTTGTGTCAACAAGATTTAATTTTAAATTTGAATCTAATATAGATACAAATGAAGGAGTGTTTTTCCCCCCTATAATAATTGATCCAACATAAACATATATGTCATCAACTAGTTTTTGAGAAATAAAACTAGTAATCACTTTACTTCCGCCCTCGACCATTAATTTTTTGATTCCTTTTTCATATATTTTATCAAGAAAATCTATTAAGTCAATTGATCCTTTTTTTGTTTTACATTTGATTATTTCGACATTATCTCCATATGTTTTTTTACAATCAGTTCCAACAATAACATAGGTTTTTGCTTTATCATTTACAACTAATGAATTTATAGGTGTTTTACAATTGGTGTCAAGTACGATTCTTATAGGGTTCTTGGGATTTTTTACATATTTTTCTTTAACTGTGAGCTTTGGATCGTCATTTAGAACCGTGTTTATTCCAACGAGGACTGCATCTGACTTGTTTCTAAGTTTATACATCCTTTTTATGTCTTCATCACAGGAAATTCTAATTTGTTTTCCTTCTTTTGAAGCAATTTTTCCATCAAGGCTCATCGCACAATTAATAAAAACATAAGGTCTTTTCATAAGTTATCACTTTGGATAGAGTGGGCAATCCTTTTTATTTTCAGGACAATACCCTTTTGTTTTACAAGTAGGTCCTGCATCTTTAAAAATAATTGGTGCTACTTTTTTTACAATCACAAGCATCTTGTTTGCTAGTTTTCGTATCTCCCATTGTGCATGCATGCATGTTCTTAGTTCAAAAAAATTCATTAGACTTCGTGCATTCATTGTAACTATTATGTTTGTACATGCTGCATTTGGAAGCACAAAACGCGAATCTTGTTGCGGTATACCTAGTTCAAGTAGTTTGTTATATTCCTCCCATATTTTATCCATTGTTTTTTCATAAGCTTCTTTCATATCTTTATTCTTAGCAATCGTTGGCGGGATGACATAGTTTGGTTCTTTGAAATCTACATAACGCTGGCTTTGCTGAGCATAACTTGCGATCCTATGTCTAACTAATTGATGGGTAAGACTTCTACTAACATCACTTATTGCAAATGTAAAACTAGTGTGTTCTATAACACTAGTGTGCCCTGCTTTTAAAACATATTTAAGAATTTCATTTAGTTCTTTATCACTTGATTTATCAAGGTTTTCTGGTTTGGTTTTACTGTGTGTTAGTTTTGCTGCCATTGCAGGGATTTTTTCTGGGTCAGGTGTGTATCCAATAAGCTTTACATTCATTTATGACTCCCCATTTTTTCAAACTTTGAAATACTATTTTCTTTTATTAGATTTGAGGTATTTTTCTAATAATTAATTAAACCATAAAATATTAAAAAGCATTAGAATTACAGTTGGACGAAAGATTATATAAAATAGGGAGGAAAATGCGTATGCTGGCATTTATTGTAACAACTATAGTATGTTTTATTACATACCTGATATTAACACTTGAGAGTGGAGACCTCTTAGGTCTTTGGAGTCCTTTTGAACTAGTTTTTGGACTAATTTTATCTGTAATAGTAGGTATTGTTGGAAGAAACATTTTTGTTAAAAAAGATTTTAGAATGGTAAATCCTGTTCGATGGTTTACATTCCTTGGATATTTGATTGGACCGTTCTTTGTTGCTCTTGCTAAAGCAAATATCGATGTAGCATTTAGAGTGATTTCAGGAAAGATCAATCCAGGTATTGTTAAAATTGATCCTAAGTTAAAAACGGATCTAGGTATAACCATGCTTGCAAATTCTATTACACTTACACCTGGGACTTTGACTGTTGATATAGATGAAAAAGATAACAATCTCTATATCCACTGGATAAATGTAAAAGAGGAGTTTTTGAAAAAAACTGTTGACTGCAAGCATGTTTGTGCTAATTTTCCAAAATGGATCAGGAGGATTTCTGAATGATTGAAGTAACTGAACAACTAATTTTTACATATTTAGGGATTTTAGCGTTTTTATTTATACCGGTGGTTCTTGCAATCATTAGAGTTGTAAAAGGACCTACTGCTCCAGATAGGATTGTTGGTCTTGATACAATCAATACTTTAGTAATTGTTAGTATGGTCATTTTTGGAGTTATATCTAAATCTGTGATATATATTGATGTAGCAATTGTTTATGCCCTTCTTTCGTTTATTTCAACCTTGTTCATTGCTAAGTATCTTGAGGGAGGTGACTTTTAGATATGATTTTTGAAATTATTATCTATATACTTCTTTCAATAGGTGTATTTTTCAATATAATTGCAGGAATTGGTCTTATTCGTTTCCCAGATGTATACACAAGGCTTCATGCTGGAACAAAATGTACTACTTTTGGTTCGATTTTTATTCTTGGTTCTGTGATACTTCTTGGTCTTAAGATGTGGTTTTTTGATTCAGTTGCTGATGGCGGATCACTTGCGTTTCACACAGGCATTGCCTTAGTTGCAATTCTTCTAACAAACCCTACTGGCGCTCATGCATTAGCTCGAGCTGCACACAAAAGTGGTGTAAAACC
>CAYYOO010000043.1:0-1637 GCA_964473335.1 uncultured Thermoplasmatales archaeon | reverse complement strand
TACAGAGGTTTTGATACACTTGGTGAAGCAACAGTTCTATTTACTGCTGTTGCTGGTGTTGTTCTTGCTTTTAGGAGGTTTCATAAATGAGCGGTGGCATGAGTAAGATAGTTAAAACAATAGCAGGTATTGCCTTTCCTTTTGTAACAATATACGGTCTTTATGTTATCGCACACGGCCATTTGACCCCTGGCGGTGGTTTTCAGGGTGGTGCAATTGTTGCATCTGGTGCGGCTATGATACTTGTTGCATATGGCTCAGTTTGGACTATGAAAAAAGTAAAAGAGAAACACTTGTCAGATCTAGAGAGTACTGGTGCAATTGTTTTTATTGGAACAGCTATCCTTGGCCTCTTGGCAGCTGGAGTTTTTTTCAATAATTTTCTGTTTGACAGTAACCTATTCTTAAACGTTGTTCCTGATAAAGGTTCAACTGTTGGTATTCTGAATTCAGCTGGAACCCTGCCTATTATGAACTTTGCAGTGGGTCTAAAAGTAATTGCTGGTCTATTTGCTATAGTTCTAGTAATGGCTTATGCCACAACAAAGATGGGGGAAGATAAAAAATGATCTACAACATTCCTTATATTGCTGTAGTAGGATTAATACTCATAGGTTTAATTGCAGTTGTCTTTAAAAGAAACTTAATCAAAATTGTAATTGGTATTACTCTCATCCAAAGTGGTGTAAATTTGTTTCTTATAACACTAGGTTTTAGACAAAATAGTGTAGCACCAATTTATACTAGTGCTCCAAAGGGTCTTATGAGCTTACCAGTTCCACAAGCATTAACACTTACTAGTATTGTTATTGGTGTTGCAGTTCTTGCTTTAATGATCTCTTTTGTAATTCATATCTATAAACTGTATGGCACTCTTGATTCTAGAAAGATAAGAGGTGATGAGGAATGAATGAAATCTTTGATTATTTGTTAACTCATTCTCCTGCACTTATCGTTGCAGTTCCACTGTTAGGTGCATTTTTAACACCTCTCTTTGGTATGTTACATTCAAAACTGAGAGATGTTTTTGTTGTATTTATAACACTTCTTACAGGATTTTTTGGAGTGATTCTTGCTAACGATGTCTTAGTCAATGAAAAAATTAGAACTTATTGCTTCGGTGCTTCTAATCCTAATGTAAATCCAGTTGTAAGAATATTTTTTGAAGTTGACGGTTTTAGTGCTTTTATGGCCCTTATTGCAGTTATCTTACCAATAGTTGCAATAATTTATTCACTCAAATATATGAAGGGTGAAACAGGCCTAGACAAATATTACACTTTAATCCTTCTTA
The DNA here is from genome assembly GCA_964473335.1 of uncultured Thermoplasmatales archaeon. Classification (GTDB taxonomy): domain Archaea; phylum Thermoplasmatota; class E2; order DHVEG-1; family DHVEG-1; genus CAYZTD01. The sequence continues at coordinate 343 of CAYYOO010000043.1, read as the reverse complement.
TGACAGTTGGTATGCTTGGTATGGTTCTAACTGGTGACCTTTTTAACTTCTTTGTCTTTTTAGAGATTACTTCTATTGCATCAGCTGCTTTAATTGCATTCTGGAACCATAAGAAAAACTCTGTTCAAGCTGCATTCAAATATATCGTTATTAGTAGCATTGGTGCATTAATGGTTCTTTTTGCTGTAGCAATTTTCTACGGTCAATACAATGCATTAAATATGGCGGTTATTGCAAATAACATAAGCCTAACATTTCTAGATAAAATAGCGTTTGTGCTATTGATTTCAGCATTATTTATGAAAGCAGCTATTGCACCACTTCATATGTGGCTTGCTGATGC
>CAYYOO010000042.1:3361-13651 GCA_964473335.1 uncultured Thermoplasmatales archaeon | reverse complement strand
ATCCTACATATACAAGAGGAAGTATGAAAAATGAGAAAAGAAAGAGGATGTTTATTGACACTTCCATTGAGCCACCGAAAAATCCCATTATTGAAAGTATAATTACAAGAAAAATTGGGAAAGCAATGACTGCAATAACAAATGCTTCTGCGACAACTCCGAGAAGCTCAAGATTTTTCTTTCTGACTATTAGATCCTCTTCTAAGTATTTGTCAGATATATTTGAAAGATAGTTAGTTAGATCACTTCCCGATTGGATAGTACCAATCATCCCTTGAATAAATGATATAAATTTTCTAGAAGGTGATAGATCTATAGCATTTCTTAAAGCAGTTACATTGTCTATACCCATAACATTTATTTCTTTAGCTATTCTCTTTGCCTCGTTTTGAATTTCGCCATATACTCTTATTGTAGAAAGTGTCTGAAAAATTTCTGAGGGTGAAACTCCAGCAACCGCCATAGAACTGATAAAATTTATTGCATAAGGCAGAAAACGATTAATATTTTCTCCACGTTTTTTTATTAAATACTTCGGGTAATAAAGATAAAAAGATGCCAAAGAGATCATAGAAATAAGTGGGATTACAAAAATAAGTATAAATGTTATTTTGTTTGGTAATAATAAGTAGATTACTAAAAGAGAAATAAATGATAAAATGAAAATAACTATATTATTCATAACCGCAAAAGAATAGTATTCCTCAAATTCCATAGCTATGTTTGCTTTTTCGAGTATAAGATTTTGACGTTCAATTTCCTCTTTTTTTTGTTTTGAAAAAAATCGTTTAAATATTTTAAGGCAAAAAACTGAGTAATTTGTTGACCTCATTTAGAATCCTCAATTTTTTTTAATACTGATTCAGATTCATTATAATAATCTGATATTATCTCACCTACTTCAGTGTAGGTTCGTATATTGTTTTTGATCATCCAGTTTAAAACTTTCTTTCTATTTTTTATCTCTTTTTCAAGTTCTCGATCATCCCACATATTTTGAAGTTTTATTTTATCTAATAGTTGACTTCCATTTTTTCTTATAAATCTGTCATCTATTTCTGATACCCATTGAAATGGAGATATTGTAACCAATCTATTTGTCTCTGCATCAAGCTTTATTATCTCTGTTACACTACTTATCCTTCTTACAGGTTTTCCTTTAACTGTTAAATTGTTAAGAAATACTACTATATCTAAAGAAGTTAAAAGAGCTCTTGGCAGATTTATCGGAGGGCTTTCCAATCTTTGAATTAAAGAATGCATATCACTTGCATGTACAGTTGAATAAGAAAGATGGCCCGTTGTCATTGCCTGAAACAAGCTGTATGCTTCTTTTCCTCTAACTTCACCTACAATAATTGCTTTAGGTCTCTGTCTAAGGGCGACTCTTATAAGGTCAAACATATCAATGTCTTTTCCAGTTTTACTCTGTTCAGATGACGAAAAACCGGTTCTAGTAGTACCTGCTATCCAGTTTTCATGAGGAAGATTGATCTCTCTAGTATCTTCTACAGATACAATTTTATAGGAAAATGGTAAAAACAAGGATAAAGCATTTAATGTAGTTGTCTTACCAGATGCAGTTCCACCGCAGAAAAGAACTGATGCGCCCTTTTCTATTGTCATCCAAAAATATGCTGCCATTTCAAGAGACATTGTATTGTTATTGATTAAATCGATTGGAGTTAATGGATCTTCACGGAATCTTCTTATAGTAAAAGTCGAATATTTTGTTATTGTCTTACCAAGAGTACATTGCAGCCGAGATCCATCAGATAGTTTTCCATCTACAACTGGTTCATAAACTGAAATTTGCTTACCACACATTTGTGAAAGTTTAATTACAAATGATGTTAATTCCTCGATATCATCAAACACAACATTTGATTTTATATTTTCATAGCCTTTATGATAAATAAAAATTGGAATATTATGACCATCACAAGATATATCTTCCACAACTTCATCGTTCATCATAATATCAATTTTACCATAACCAATAAACTCTCTAAAGATATAATAAAAGATTTTGTCCTTTGATTTTTCATTTAATTCAATTTTATTTTTTTCTATTAGATCTTCAAGGGAATTTTTTAAAAGTTTTTTCTTTGTTTCAACATCTGTATCAAATACATCAACATCAGCTCTAACTCTAAAAAGGTGGATTAATTTATCTCTTACTTTTTTTTCTTCATCTGATAATTCAGGTTCTGAAATAAGATAAAAGAACTGTTTTTTCTCTTCATCAAAAACAATTTTTCTTGAGCCTTGGCCTTTGTATCCATAGCCCTTTGATTTTTTTACAAAATCAAAATTTTCTTCATTTTCTAATTTCTGCAGTTGAGCAATTTCATTAGTTTTATTTTTGTTATTAGTCTGAGACTCAAGGTTTTTTTTTGATTTTAAAGTACTTTTTGCCTTATTTTTATCTTTTTTCTTTGATTTATTATTATTTCTGGAATTTTTTTGTTTTGCTGTTTTTTTTGTTATTAACTGATCAATTTTTTTTGTCTTTTCTTCATGAGAAACAGAATTTTCAATTGATTTATTTTTTTCCTTTTTTTTGTTAGATAGTTTAGGGTTAAATTTAATTTTTTTTATCAAATTTTAATCCTCCATGCAAAGCAATCCTTTAGAGATAAATCTAATCAAGTTTATTTATTTTTCTAGCAATTGATTTTATTCTCTCCCCATATGTTATACAAATTTAAAGATTATCATTAACTTTTCATCTATAAAACTTTCGAATTTAATAAATCTTATGTTTTAATTTCACTTTAAAAAAAACGGATCTGCCGGGATTTGAACCCGAATCTGAGGCTCCGGAAGCCTCTGTCCTATCCAAGCTAGACTACAGACCCAGAAAAATTATAGATGAATATTACAAGCAGAACTTGAATTTTTATCAAAATATTTTTGATGATATTCTTCTGCCAACCAAAATTTTTTAGCTGGTTCAATATCTGTCACAACATCTTTTTTGAATTTTAAAGAATTTTGAATTTTTCTTTTAAAAATCTCTGCAATTTTTCTTTGATCTTCTGTATGATAAAAAATTACTGATCTATATTGACTTCCAATATCTGGACCCTGCCTATTTTTTTGTGTAGGATTATGAATTTTAAAAAAATTATCAAGTAATTCCTCATAAGAAATAATTTTAGGATCATAAGTAAGTTGAACTACCTCAACATGACCTGTTTTATTTGAACAAACCTGTTCATAACTTGGATTTTCAACATCACCACCCATATAACCTACTTTTGAATCAGTTACTCCTTCAATCTTATCAAAGGAGGCTTGTACTCCCCAAAAACATCCTGCTCCAAAAGTTACTTTATTCATTGTAAACATATAACCCCTAAACTTTTTTTAATATTTATCTAAAAATGCATGTATTATTAAAAGATTACCTATTTGAATATAGAGTTTTGATAAGACTTATAATCACTTTGTTGTTTTAAATAAATCAATGAGAGTTTGTTTTAGCGGAACATTCAATGTTTTACATAAAGGACATAAAAAACTAATCGATAAAGCAATTAAGATTGCTGGAAAAGATGGAACTATTTATATAGGTGTTACGAAAGGAAAAATAGCTAATAGAAAAAAATTTAAAAAACCGATTTTTCAAAGAGTAAAAGAAATAAAGAAATATCTATCATTAAAAGACTATGAAAAAAACGCTGTTATTAAAGTAATATCTGATAAATTTGGACCTGCTGTAACTGGAGATTATGATGCAATAATTGTTTCAGAAGAAACCATCAATAATGCAAAAGAAATTAATAAAAAACGAATTGAAAATGACAAAAAGCCTTTGAAAATAATAAAAGTCCCCTACATCTTAGCTGAAGATAATAAACCAATAAGTTCTACAAGGATTCTTAAAGGTGAAATTGATAAAGAAGGAAGAATCATTAAATAAAATGATTTATCTTGTATTGGATTCTTTAAAAATCATAATAAAAATAAAGTTAAATAGGAGAAACTTGATTTAGATTTTGTATGGACCTGGAGGGGATGATCGAGAAGATTCCATCAACCGATAAAATTCTTGGTATTATATGGATTGTTAGTTGGATTTGTGCGATATGGGCATATCATATACAGTTTTTTTTAACTGGTGTTTTTTGTCTATTTTTAGCATTACTTATGCTCGGTCGATTTGATAAAAAAGAAGAAAAACCAGTTAATACAGATAAACCACCAGCACTTTTTTCCATGGATAAAAGTACAAACACCCTAAAAGTACAAAAGATATATGAAAAGAATCTTTTATGGGATGACCATGAGGTATGTTCAGGAGATGCACAGTTACCTGATGGTTTAATTAAACAGGGAGATAAAGTAAAAAATTGTAAAGGAAATCTGGCTCTACGTCACATTCCTTCAAATAGACTTTTCGGTTGTTTCAATTTTGAAGAATGATCTATTTTTTTAAAAAATGATAACTTTTGTAAACAAAGGCTTAAATATTATCAAAATTAGAATATATAAGTGGAGAATAAAATTGCCAGATGTAGAGATAGTATACTTAAGAAAAGACACAAACAGTAAAAGTAATTTAAAACCAAAAATAAATGTTCATGGACAAAAAAAAGTAAATCATCACATAAATTCAATAAATAAAAAAAAGAAAACAAAGAGAAAACCTTCATTCTACCTTGCAATTTTTATTGCTTTTATATTGATCTCTGCATTTTTAATAACTACCCACAGCACAGGTTATTTGCCTATCAATAAATTTCTAAAAATAAAATCACCAAGTGGATCATTTAAAGAGATTACTTATCAAGAAATTGAGAAAAATTATCCTATAACTGAATCTATTTCCGAGATAAAAAACATCAAACATAAGATATTTGAGTCAAATGAAGATATTCAAGTTATATCTGATAATTACAAGCAGGATCTAAATAGAGAAGGATACAAACTAGAGTATCAGGGAATTAAAGAAATAAGAGGAATAGATGTACATTATTATGGATATATAAAAGGTATAACAGCGGTGGTAATCCTTATAACATCTGAGGAGCTAAACATTATGGACAGCAAAACATTAGTATTATATTCAACTGGTAATGTTTTTTCTTATAAAAACTTAATAGATAAATATTCACAAAACCTATAATTCAAAAAAATTGGCAATAAATATTTAAGTAAGAATTTTCTATAATATATATGGGGGAGTCTGGATTATAAGGTCTTTATGGGCGCATCCCATCCCATTCCTTCTTTTTTCCAGGCTTCCTACAACTAATTAAGAAAAAAAAAAGAGAATAATTTTCCAAAAAAAATTAATGATTATTATGAAAAACCTTTTTCTATTGGATTACCTGCCTCTTCCCATGCTTCATATCCTCCCTCGAGAAGATATATATTACCGTAAATATGGCCAATAAGGTTCTCACAAAATTCATTTGCTTTTTCACTCTCGCCATATTGTGTGTAAACAAGTATGTCGGTTGTCATATTGTAATAAGTCTCTGCTTGTGGACTATAATCAAGTATTGCACCAGGTAGATGGCCTTCTTCATAGGTAGGATTTAATTGACAATTACAGGAGTAATCAAATTTTCTAGCATCAATTATTGTTAGGTTATTCACATTATTATTTTCTTCACTATAGCTTGTATTATAAGAATTATAAATCTCGTATCCATTAGATGAAGAGATACTTTGATAATCAGTTGCTAAAGTAAAACCATCCTCTGAATTATTATTCATAGAATAAAAAAGATAAATTGAGCCGATTACAATTATTACTATAAGTAAAGCAAGTATTATTTTAGTTAATAATTTTTCTTTGCTTTCTGGATCTGCATCTACCATGTTATCACATCAATATAATTATGAACTATTATTTAATTTTGTTTTTTCTTTTTTTCTTTTAGTTTTTTATCAATGAGCGTATCCATATCATAAAAATTTTCCTTATTATAATTTTTCTGATCTGAATTTTTTTGTAAATCATTTGATTTTTCAATTTGAGTATTTGTATCGTAATTTGAACTATTAAAACTTTTTTTATCAGGAAAAGTTTTAAAAACGTCTCTAAAAAGACCCATATCAAAGTTATAAAATCTGTCTTGTTTTTTTATATTATAAAGATTTAAAAAATTATCATCAAATTTGTTTAATCTTTCTATTTTTATCCTTAATCTTTCTTTTTTATTGTAGAATTTATCTATGTTTATATTTTTATAAGGCTCTCTTGTATCTGAAAATAAATATTTTTTTAATAAAACAATTATAAACGCTGATATAACTATTGATAGCAAAATAAAAAATAAAGTTAGATATGAGCTTTCTGAAACATTATTTTTTTTATCTGGATTTGTGTATTTTGACAATACATTTGTTACAATATTATACTTATAATCCCACTTATCATTTGAATCAACATAAATAAGTATATTTTCACTATCTAAAAAAGTTAGATTAATTTTTTTCTTTTCAACATCATCATAAAAAATATTTGGTATACTATCATTATCTAGATCAATAAGATAGTAAGTTTTGTTATCGATATTTATCTTTATTGTATCATTTCTATTGTTTTTATTTGATCCAAGTCCTTCTTCAACTTTATCATCTATTCCATCTTTATCTGAATCATGGTTTTTTCCTTCTGTATTGTTTAATGATATTGTATTATTATCAGATTTTTCTTTTATCTCTATCACGGCATAGGTTGTGTCAGTGTCTATATTATCATTTGAATCAGTAACAGATAGAAAAACTGTATAATTTCCTTGATTTGAATATTTATGAACTGGTTTTATTCCTTCTCCAGTATTATTATCACCAAAATCCCAAGAATAAGTTAGACTGTCGTCATCAGGGTCATAAGAGTTTGATCCATCAAAGGTTATCTCTTCAGAAATTATTCCACTATATGGACCATTTGCATCGGCTATTGGATCATTATTTGTATTGCTAGGTGTGTAACTGCCACCTGGATTATTGTTGTTATTGTTATTATTACTTGGTCTTGATTGCGTTGTAAAATAAAATGTTTTATTTGTATTGAGGTAGCTGTCAGTAGAATTTATCTTAATTGTATATGTTGTTTCGTAAGATAAATCTGAAATTGAACAAGTTTTTGTTCCATTTGTTTGATAAGTACTATTGTTAATTCCAATATCTGGAATCGTTATTATTGACCAATTGAAAACATCATTATCATTATCGTTTATTCTCACGCTTATTTCAGAAAGTTCAACTGAAACATCAACTGAGTTATTTTCAGGTGTTAAATCTGTAATCTCAGGAGCATGATTTCTATTTGTTGTAGCGTTTGAACAATTATAGATTTCATTCCACATGTTATCTGTAGAGTTATATGACCATATTTGATAATAGTAAGTAGTGTTGAATTCCAGATTCTGATGGATCATATTTGAACCTGTATCATTGTAGATCTCTATTCCTTCTCCCCGAGTCCAACTGTCTGTTGAGTTATATTCTATGTAGCTAAAATTATTGTTGTCTATTTCCCATGTCAAATTTATTGCAGTTCTGTTTATCTCTTCAGCATTAAAATCTTGTGGAGTGTTTGGAGCAGTTCTTTGTCTTGTTGTAAACTGATATGTATTATTTGACCATAATATATTATCTGTAGCATTTACATACCAAACATAGGTCGCATTATAGTTCAAAGGAAATATAACACTAGCTTTTTTGATTCCATTTTCTGAGTTGTTTTCACCTATGTTTGAAATAAGCTCTCCTTCTATTGTATAGTTAAAATTATCATCAAGATCTTGAATATATACACTGACATTATTGATATTTAAGCCGATATTTACTGAGTTATTATCTGGATTTTCATTTAGAATCATTGGTGCCTGATTTGATAGAGTTGTATTGGAAATATTGGATTCATCCACACTCCAACAATTATCAGTATTATTCCAGGACCATGCTTGATAGTGATAGGTGGTATTTTCTGTAAGATCACAATGGTTAAAAAACGTTGATGTCCCATTATATATTTCAATTCCCTGGCCTCTTTCCCATGAGCTACTTGTTGTATTATATTCTAATAAAACTGTATCAGCTAAATTTGCTTTTGTCCAAGATATGTTTATTTGACTTTTATTTATGGAGGTAGCATTTAGATATGTTGGGTTTTGTGGAATGTATTTTGCTCTTGTAGTAAAATAATAAGTTTTATTTGTATTTATATGTCCATCTGTTGCATTGACATACCATGCATATGTTTCTGAAAATGTTAGATTAGAAATACTGCAGGCTTTTATGCCATCATTTTCATTAATACCAGAATTATTTCCAATGCCAAAATTTGTTTCTATAGACCAGTTTATGTTATCAAGATTTGAATCAGATATGCTACAATTAAGATTAGAAAGATCTGTTGATATATTAACTGAATTATTCAATGGATTTTCATTATATATCTGTACAGGTTCGTTTGAATTATTAAGTCTTATTTTTTGTGCAGGATCTCCAAATAGGTTTGCACTATACCATGCATAACACCATGCATGATTAGAGGAACTAATCGTCTGAGCCATTTTATCTTTTGCATATAACATTGCTTTACCGATCTGCCAATTATCTTGATTACCGGATTGATTATTTAAAAAATAATCCAAAAAATATGCATTTATGTATTGACTCGGACCGTCTGTTGAGATTGAAAATCCGTAACCATAACCTGTGTTTAAAACAAGTCCAAAAGCATGTCTCTTTTTATTGTTACATATCAATAATTCACATCCTGAATCGGAACTGTCATGAAATCTACCAGCAAGACACCCTTGTGAAAAACAAAAAAATGGCTTGGTGTTATACCTACTATCCCAATTTGATAACTCAAGTGGAATATTTACATTTGTATGGCCAAGATGGTTTATAATTGAGGCTCTATCATTCTCAATTGAACTATCATAATTATCTTCATATCCGTCTTCAATGTCTTCATGATATATTCTTTCAGATGTGTTAAACTCTTGATTAGAGTGATTATCATTCCATTCTTCAAAACCTGTAAAGGTTCTATGGGTATCATTTCCAAGCCTCAGCTCTTCCATATAGTCTTTTGATGTTACAGAAAAAAGATCACCAAGATCTCCTCCAAAAAATGATACAGATCTAAGCCATTCATTTTGATAACTGGAGTTTATATCATAGTTTATTATCTTGTATATCGAATTTGATAATTCTAAAGCATTTGAGCAAGCTATTCTTCCTACATATAGCTCCCCATATAGGTCATTTACACCATTTTTTCCTCCAGCCCAGATTTCATTTCCTTCATTATAGCACCAATCTGTATCCAAATGACTGTAATACATATCTGATGCCATTGTATCAACAGGTGCAATTTCATCTACATCCTCAAACAATCTATATGGTACTATCTTATGTGAATCATCTGAGTCCCAATCTCCAAATATCGCAATATATTCTGTATTCCAATCGCTATATGCATCTTTACAAAATTCTCTTATATGAGCCTGAGAATCATTAAATAGAGTTGTATCGTTCCAATAGGCTGAACATGCATCAATTTCTTCAACTGTAACAATTGTTGAATTAAGACCACTATAATCTTGTCTATGTGTAACTAAATCTGAAAGATTATAATCATACCCAATAGTGTTTCTAAGTGTATTATTGGTAATTACAACATATTCATACGTTTCAGCTGGATCGCATAAACCATTATCATATAATAGAGTGTTACCAAGGGGTTTTTCATCAAAATTATATGTTTCTATTGTTTCAGGGTTTTCTACTATGTTTTCTATAAATTTTGCATCATTTGATTTTGACCTAAGAAGTTTTGAAGACTTCATATTTTCTTTTTCAAGTTCAATTCTAAGATTTATCTTATTTGTATAATATACTTCAGCATCTTTTGGTCTATATCGCACAGGATACAATTTTACACTAGCTATTTTATAACCCCTGCAAAAACCTGTATTTTCAATAGAATAAATTTTTTTGTTTATCAATTCATTTGATGAATATATCTCTTTACTGAAACTAATAGACCTATTTTTTTTAGATAAACTGAAGGGCATTATCTCCTGCTGAGGAAAAATAGGATTATTATTTATATTATAAGAAATTTCATTAAAAGAGCAGTCAAAAGGAGTTATTTTCTTAATCTTAAATCCATATGGAACTAATATTGTTGCAGGATAAAAAGGAATTTTTGGCTCTCCACATTTTGCATCTATTATACAGTCCTTGATTTCTATTATTGAATAAGATTTTTCTTGAATATTTGTAATATAGATGTAAGGCTCTTCA
>CAYYOO010000042.1:0-3261 GCA_964473335.1 uncultured Thermoplasmatales archaeon | reverse complement strand
TATTATTGAATAAGATTTTTCTTGAATATTTGTAATATAGATGTAAGGCTCTTCAAAATTAAATTCCAATTCCAAAAAAACCTTATCTTTATTTTTAGTTAAAGATAAAGCAAATGTAAAGTTTGAAATAATTATGAAAAATACAACTATTACTACAAAGTATCGATATTTCAATCTAAATGATTTCTTTTTTGGCGCATCCCATTTCACAACTATTCCTTTCCGTAGTAAAAATATTTTAGAGTGCAATTTCAAAATAGATTGTGTTTATATAAGCATTACTGAAATCATAATTAATTCTTTTATTTATTAATAATTGGCACATAGATTATTTTTTTGTAACAATTTTTTACATATATAGAAATATCATTACATTTGTTACTAAAAAACAAAGGGTTTTTATATAACAATTACTTTATGTTGCATTACCATGGCAAAAAATAGCAAAAAACAAATAGAAAAAGATGAAAAAAAGATAATAGATGAACTTTTAAAGAATTCAAACAAAAGCATTAATAAAATTGCAAAAACCTGTAACTTTTCAAGACAAAAGGTTTGGCGTATAATAAAGAACCTTGAAAAAAATAAAACTATATGGGGCTATACTGCTGTTATAAACGAAGAAAAATTACAAAGAAAAGCATATATGGTTCTTATTAAAAGGACAAATCAACCCATCACAAAGAAAATGTTAGATGCAATCATCAATAGATCAATGGAAGAAAAAGCAAAGCACACAAATGTTAAAATCGTCAGCAGTCTTTATACAAACGGTATATACGACTGGGTAATATGTTTTGAAACAGACAATATAAAAAATGCAAAAAGATTCTGTGAGGGCCTATCAAAAGAATTTAGTGGATTTATAAAAGAACTGCATTTACTTGATAAAATGTTCTCAGTTAAAAAATGCGGAATAGAAAATCCAAATATCGAAGCTCTATCAGATATGTTTGATCTTTAAAAACCTTATAATGATTTAACAGAATTATCAAAATACAGTAAAATCAATCTTTTTTATTTTCTTTTGTATCTTCTTTTTTATCAGGCTCTTGTTTTTGCTCTTCTTTTGGTTTATTTTCTTTAGGCTTGGGGGTAGGAGCTTTTTCTTTTTTACCGCCTGATTTAAACTCAGTATAGCCACACTTACCACAGCTAACTCTATTTTTATGCTCAGCTAAAAATACACCAGGTCCACATTTTGGACAATGCTTTCTGGTTCGATTTACATTTTGACCTTCAACTTTGAAAACTTCTCTTTTTTTCATAATTAATCCTTCTTTTGATCTTTATTTGATGCATCAGCTGTATCTTCTTTTTTTCCTTCAGAAATCTGTTCTTTAGGTTCTTTTTTATCATCTGGTTTATTACTATCTTCTTTTTTTGATTCTTCGGCTTTTTCTGAATCAGGTTTTTCTGCGGATGTTTCTTTTACTTCTTCAGATTTATCTTCAACAGGTTTAGTTTCTTCTTTTTTGTCTTCTTTCTTTTCTTCAGGTTTTTTCTCTGTTTCTTTTTGTTCTTTTGGTTTTTCAGGTTCGCCTTTGGTTTCTTCTTTTTTCTCATCTGATGCTTTTTCTTCTTTTTTGGATTTTTCTTTTCCTCCACCACTAGTGTTTCTTTTGATTATGTATTTACGCTCTTGATCTTTGATTTTATCCTTTGAATTATAAATCTTAGCATAACCTGAGGTTTCAGATTTTCCAAAACCGGGGTTCATATAATTCACAATAATCTTTTCTTTTTTGGAATTAAGTTTTTCAGCAAGTTCCGTTCTAACTAGATCCCTATTTGGTGTTTTTTCACCTTCATGTATGATTGTAAAATGAACTTCTGTTCTGTTTAGAAGCGGATTATTTCTTTTTGAATCAATATTTATTTCCATGGTTTTCACATCTTATCTAGAACTTCTTTAGTTTTTTTCTTATTTTCTTTTGTGGGCTTAATAACCAAGACCCCCTTATCTGGCAATCCATATATTATAGTTACGACTGATGGAGCATATAAAATTACTGGTAAGGATGCTAGATCTTCTTCACCATTTACTTCTATTTTCATACGGCCAGGTTCAAGGTTTTTAAAACCTTTTTTAATTGAGTTAATTAAATCATCAGATATTATACCTTTGGGGTTATCTACAGTTACTGATGTTTTTCCAAATTCTTTAATCTTTTTAATAACTTCTTCTGAACATTTTCCTCTTCTAGTATGATAATCAACTATACAAAATACAGGTTTAATATCATGTTTTAATAAGGTATAAGTGACCATGTCACCGATAGAAACAATAAATTTTTCTTTTTTTAAAATTTTAATGAGCTTTTTTTCATCTACAAGCTCACCAATTGGTTCTTTAAGTTTTCCTCTTAATTCTTTTGGTAAAACTTTCATAATCAAAAAAACTACATTACTTTAAGTGCGTATTTACCAGGTTTTTTAATATTCATTTTTTCTGCAACTTGAGAATTTTCTGGATCGCGGATTATAACATAACCTCGCCATCTTTTAGATGTGGGAAGAGAACAATGTGGACATACATCGCTTGTGGTTAAAAAATGACACGTTTTACATGCTCTTAGTTTCTTTTTCATTTTTTATCCTTTCCTTTTTTTGATTTCTTTTTTTCTTTTTTTCCTTTCTTCTTTTTTTCTTCCTCATCTTCATAAATCCATTTATGTGCACCTAATGAGGGTTGTCTCATAGTAAGGCCAATTTTACTTTCACGTGACGACAATTCATTTAAACTAACTGCGACAATCCTTGCTCTAACAGGATCTCCTTTCTGAAGCATCAATTTTTTTTCTTTACCAGTAATTACTTCACTATCTGAATCTACTTCCACATAATCATTCATGATCTGACTCATATGAACAAGTGCATCAAGTGGACCAATATGACAAAAAGCTCCAAACTCAACAATCTCACAGACTACTGCATCAGTTATTTCCTGTAGTTCTGGTTTAAAAGTCAAGGCATCAAATGAAACCTTTTGATACATAGCGCCATCACCATGTATCACTACACCATTACCAATAGGTTCAATGTCATCGGCAATAACAATCAGCCCATATTTTTTTCTCATGGTTCCTTCAAAAGTTTTTTGAACAATATCAGTTACAACTTCATTTAGATCATCACTGAATTTATCTGGCGGAATTCGAATAGTATCTTCAAGTCTCACATTATAATACATTATATATCACTTCTTTACACTAATTAATAAACGCTTTGGAATATATTTATTCTTTATATGCTTTTTGA
>CAYYOO010000041.1:0-14201 GCA_964473335.1 uncultured Thermoplasmatales archaeon | reverse complement strand
AAAAGGAGTAAACCGACTTGGAAATATTTTTATTCCAAACAAATGCTATGGAGAGGTACTTGAAAAAAGGATGCAGCCGATTTTAAATGAGATATCAAAAGATAAAACTAAGTGGTCCACTAAAGAAATAATATGGGAATTTGGTAAACACCTTGAAAAAGAAGAAAACAAAGAAGATTCTATTATATATTGGGCATATAAAAATAAGATACCAATTTTTGTTCCAGGTATCACAGATGGTGCATTTGGTTCTCAACTCTGGATGTATTATCAGGACCATCGTGATTTTACAATAGATTTATTAAAAGATGAACAAGATCTATCAGATATTGTTTTTGATTCAGAAAAAACAGGTGCTTTAATTATTGGAGGAGGCATATCAAAACATCATACCATTTGGTGGAATCAATTCTGCGATGGTCTTGACTATGTAGTATATAATACCACTTCCCAAGAATATGATGGAAGTCTCTCTGGGGCTCAAACCCGTGAAGCAATCTCATGGGGAAAAGTAAAAGAAAAAGCAGATAATACAACAGTATATGGTGATGCAACTGTAATGTTACCCTTGATGATTAGTTCGTTGATAGATAGATTGTAAACATTCTATTTCCAGAAAAGAATCTTCATAGATTTTTTAATATCCGAGGGTAATTCATCTAATTCTTTTCCTTCATACAAATCCTTTGCAGCCCTAACAAAAACCTTTACAGTTTCACCATAAAACCATCTGCCATAATCCACATCAGCACGAGCTGGACTTCCAACATATCCCTCTTTTAGACCTAATTCCTTGAATTTTTTACCAAGTGTTTTTGGACTGTTTAGATTACGATAAATGCTTTGAAGATCTTTATATGAACCATCAACAAGATAAGGATACTGATATTTCATAAGACTTGTTTCTCTAAACCCTGCATGAACCTCTTTTTTGGTATCAAAACCAAGTTTAGGTTCATTTTTCTCAATCATACCGCCATAAAAATATGGACTCCACGGCTCATAGCATTTCATATCATATTTTTTTTCAAGTTTTTTTATGGCTGAATAAATACCTCTGAGATGACCTAAGGCCATATGATATGTGCAAACAATTAGATATCTAAAACCATGTATTGCTAAGTTTGAACCGATATCAAAAACAATATTTCTTATGGTTTTACTGCTAGTTGAAATACTACCAGGAAAATCAGTATTAAAATCACAAAAACCTAATGGTAAGGCTGGAAATAAAATATAGTTAAGATCACTTTTTTCTTTATTTAAAATTTTAATTGCATCAGATGCAGCATGATCTGCAGTTAAATAATCTGTTCCAACTGGTAGATGAGGGCCGTGCTCCTCCATTGGACTAATTGGTAAAAAAATAATAGTTTTGTCTTTATCAAGTTCTTTTATTTTTTTCCAGGAAAGTTCTTCAAATTTAATAATGGACATGATGCTATCTTTTTTCTTTTTCATAATGTTGTAACCTCACATCCCTCTTCAGTTATAATCAAAGTATGTTCTTTTTGGGAGACCATTCCCTTTTTTTGTTCTAAAAGTTGAGGAAAGTGTTTTAGAAAACCTAAGTAACTTAACTTACGTAGAACCATATCGCTATTTCCAAAAAATTCATTTACAGCTCTCTGTGAAAAAGGTAATGTTTTAAATCTCTTCTTAAATCGAAAAAATAGCATCCTTGATTTTTTATCTCGTATCAATCGGGATTTAATAGATTCATTACAAATATAGATGTTACTTCCTTCACCTGAAACAACATGGCCTTGTCCATCTGTTGCAAATGGCTCAACTGCAATTACATCATCTTTTTTTAGTTTTGAAATATTAGTTATATCATGAATACTAGGAATGGAAATTCCAGAATGTAAAACATATCTATTTAGACCATGACCAGTTAAATTATCAATTGGTTTGAAATTATAGGACTCTATCTTATCTTGAACCAGTTTTCCAATATTTGATAGTTTAATACCTGGTTTAATATTTTCAATAGCGATGTTTAATCCCTCAGCTGATGCCTCTATTAAATCAGTGAAATTTTCTCTTTCTAATTCTAAAGTGACAGCAGTATCAGCAATATAACCATCTATATGTGTCCCCACATCAAGTTTAACTAGATCTCCTTTTTTAAAACTTAAATGATCATCATGTCTTGGAGAGTAATGCGCGGCAGTATCATTAACTGCAATATTAACAGGAAACGATAGATTCGCACCTAAATCTTTAATTTTTTTTTCAACTTTTTCAGCAACATCTAAAAAAGAAACGCCTGGTTTTATTAATTCAGCACCATAGTCTCTTGCTTGAGAGGCAATACTACCAGCACGCTTATATTTTTCATAGATTTCTTCATTCATTTTTAAATCACATCAAATAATTCTTCTTCAGAAATCATACCTTTACGAACGATTTTAATATCTTCACCTGATAAATCAATAATAGTTGAAGGTTCAGAATATAACTCTCCTTCATCAATATATACAGAAATCTCATCTTTGAACTGCATATAAATTTCACTTATACTTTTTGGTGTATTTTTTTTATGTAGATTTGCACTGGTACAAGTGATTGGACCAAAACTAGATAACAAAGATAGAGCAGTTTTATTTTTAGGAACCCTTATTGCAACATTTTTTAGACCAGCAGTCACAATATCAGGTATAATTTTTTTCTTTTTTAAAATAATACAAAGCGGACCTGGTAGAAATTTATCAATTATTTTTTTACTATTATCATTGACAAATGCTATATTCTCAATTGATTTTTTACTAGATACTGCAACTGACAAAGGCTTATCCATAGGTCTTTTTTTTAATAAAAATACTTTTTTGACTGCTTCAATATTTCTAATGTCTGCACCTATTCCATACAATGTATCAGTTGGATAACAAACAAGTTCTCCTCTTTTTAGTGCTGAAACAGCTTTTTTTACAAAATTTTCAGACATAATAAAACAGTTTTTATTTTCTTTTAATAAAATCTCCAAGTGTCATACCTTTATTTTTTTGGTGACCTAGGACATTAGATGGAACATCTTCAACTTCTTCAAATAAAACTATGTCTAGTTCTTTTTCAAGTTTCTCTGCAACTTTATCTGAAGGTTTTAGATCTCCGTTTTCAATTTTTGATATCGTAACAGTTCTCTCTCCAATTTTAAAACCTAGTTTTTCACGTGTTATATCTTTTTTTTGCCTAGCCTTTTTTATAATTGTAGGATAATTAGAGACAAGTTCCTTGTCCATATCTTTGTAAACATCTTTTTGACGAGGTTTTTTAATTTTTCTTAAAATAGAGCTGCCTGTTTTATTAATACTTTGTGAAAAAGATTCAGCTTTTTTACCATGTTTACTTAAACAATTTGGACAAAGCATCATTTTTACTCCGTCGACTTTTGCCGGCCTACAACTACAATCTCTTCCGCAGAGCTCACATTGCATAAATATACACCCCAAACTTATCTTATTATATTAACCCCGCTTTTTGAAGGGTCATAAGATCCTCAGTACTTAATTTTTCACCGCGTTTGAATTTCTTATATATTTCATCTGCCTCTTTAGTGACAGTTGATTTTTCCTCAGCAGTTTTTGTCTTACGTATTTCTTCTTTACCTGAAGAAATTGTACGCTCGAGATCATGTATTTTATCCACACAGGTAATAAAATCTTTATGTACTTTATCAGCTTCGATTTTTGTTGTAACTATCCTTTCCTGTATCTCATTTACTTTTTTAATCATGTTGTCCAGCTGTTTTACTATTTCTATCATGTTGTTATGTTCTTCTTGAGCGCGGCTTGCTAGTTTTTCTACGTTATCATGCTGTTTTTCTGCTTTTTGTTTAATTATTTTTTCTTCTTCTAATGCCCTTTTAAGTTTTGGATCTTTGTTTAATTTTTCTTCATGTTCTTTTATTTTTGTACTTAACTCTGAAATGGTTTCTATTAATTTTTTCTCCTTCTGTGGAGACATTGGCTGGGTCATTTGTTCATTTTCTAGAGTACGAAGCTGTTTTTTAAGTGTCTTAATATTTGTTCCAGATGATGAATATCTGTCTTTTTCAAGTTGTTCTATTTCTTTTTTGATCTTTGTATATGTTTTATTTAGTTTATTTCTTTGATCTTTTACATTTTGGACTCTTTGATTTAGCTCATCTCTTTTTTGTTTATGATCAGAGATCTGGTTTCTCATTTTTCTAATGTTTGAATTGAGTTCATCTCTTTTTTTAGCTAAATTTTTTGATTTCTCATGAAGTTTGTTTCTTTTCTCCTTTAAAGTGTTTGCTTTTTCTTGAAGTTTGTCTTTTTCTGCTATCAAGTCATCTAATGCCTCAGCCATATTAAATCACATATTTTTGTTAATTAGTAATCAAACAGGAAATATAAAGGTATTATTAAGTATTTTGAAAGATAAAAAGATTGTATTTCATTCAAAACCCTCTTTTATTCTTTGCTTAAATAATATAATTCCATCTACGACAACTGCAATAATTCCTGTAATAAAAACCATATCAAAAACATTTGCCCCACCAATAATTGCATTTGTGGGATTGTTTACTGGTTGAATTAAAAGTTCATATAAATGAAAAACATCTGCTCCTATCAGTACGCCAATTGTTCCAGATATATAGGCAAGGGGTGCGGCTTTTTTAAAATCTTTATATAAAAGAATAGTTGATACAATACTTGCAACAATCGCTGGAACAAAACCCAATGGTAATTTTGCAACTATTCCCTTAGTTGGATCAGGATATGTAACTAAATAGGTGATAATTGAAATGATAATTATTCCAATTAGTATCTTTCTCCAGTCGATCTTCTTTTTGATTGATAGATATATACTGAGAAATATTGGTATTAAGGCTCCACCCATATTTATTCCGACATTCCAATTGTTATATGTAAAAAGATAGATATTTGCAAGAATGTTGTTAAATGTTACACCTGAAATAGTAATACTCCACTGAAGACCAAGGATTAAAGAACCAACTACAATAATTATTGCTTCAAAAGAAGTAAACCCCATATATCTAAAGGCTTTTGTAACAAGAAGATAAGCCATATAAAAGATCATTATAGGTATGAATAAACATAGCAACCATAATCCAATATCGACAATGTCAATACTTGCAAATACAAACATAACCAATTTTTCCAGATATAGATATCATTTATAAACCTTCGTGATATACCTTTCAAAAACCAGTGATAACAATGAGTAAATTCCTAGAAAAAGAATGTAATTTAAAATACTTTCATGACAAAGGTTATTTTAGAAAAAAATGTAAAAAATGCGGTGCTAATTATTGGACACTTGATAAAAATTCAGAACTATGCGGCGATCAACCCTGTGTTGAATTTAGTTTTATAGATAATCCTTTTGGAAAAAAACAAATGGACCTATCTGAAGTAAGAGAAAGTTTTCTTTCTTTTTTTGAAAAAAACAATCATTCGAGATTAAAATATCCTAGGACAAAACAAAGATGTCCAGTGGTTGCCCGTTGGAGAACAGATATTTATCTTACAATAGCATCAATTGCTGATTTTCAACCTCATGTAACATCAGGTGAGGTTCCGCCTCCCAAAAATCCACTTGTAATATCTCAGCCATGTATTAGATTGAACGATCTTGAGGAAGTGGGTGTTAGCGGAAGACATCTTACAATGTTTGAGATGATGGGTCATCATGCATTCAACAAAAACAAAGATGAAATATATTTCAAGGAAGAAACAGTAAGACTGTGTGACGAATATTTTACAAAAATTATTGGAATTCCAAAGGAAAAAATAAACTATAAAGAACAACTCTGGTTTGGCGGGGGAAATGCAGGGCCTTGCCTTGAAGTATTAGCTGGAGGCCTTGAGATTGCTACTTTAGTTTTTATGAATATGAAAGAGGATGAAAATGGAGACTTTGAAATCGAAGGTAAAAAATATTCACCTAACCCTCTGAATATAGTTGATACAGGATACGGATTAGAACGAATCTCATGGATTACAAAAGGAACAAAAACTGTTTATGAAACTATATTAAATGATACAATAGAATGGATTGAAAAAAACTCTAAGAACAAGCAAGATAAAAAAAGCATATATTCACTAGCAGACCACTCAAAATGTCTTTCTTTTATGCTAGGAGATGGAATAGTTCCGTCAAATGTAAAAGCAGGATATCTTGCAAGATTAATTATCAGAAGATCCATAAGATTTATAGATAAAATAAAACTAGATAAATCCTTAAGAGAACTAGTTGAAATTCAACTTGATTTACTAAAAAAAGATTTTCCAGAGTTAAACCAAAACAAAAAGCAAATCGGTGAAATATTAGATCTTGAAACTAAGAAATATCATGATACACTATCTAAAGGTGAAGGGCTTGTCAAAAGAATTTTAAAAGAAAAAGGAAAAATCGATGAAAAAGAACTAATAATTCTATATGACACACACGGAATGCCACCTGAGATCGTTGAAAATATATCAAAAAGAGAAGGATGTAAAATAAAAATACCAAAGAATTTTGAATCGATGATCGCAGAGCTACATACCCATGAAGAAAAAAAAGAAAAACCAAATAAACAAAAAAATATCGATCTACCAGAAACAAAAAAACTCTACTATAAAGACCATTACATAAAAGAATTTGATGCAGAAGTAATATATCATAATAAAACAAAAAAAGGAACAGAGATAGTCCTTGATAAAACTGCTTTTTATCCTGAAGGAGGAGGACAACCAAGCGACATTGGAATATTTCTTAAAGATGGGAAAAAACACAGTGTAAAATATGCAAAAAAAGTTGGAAATACAATAGTACATATAACAGATAACGGCCTTAAAAAAGGAGATAAGATAAAAGGAAAACTAGACTGGGATCATAGATATACACTTATGAAACACCATACAGGAACCCATCTTGTAAATGGTGCTCTTAGAGAAATACTTGGAAACCATATATGGCAAGCAGGCTCTCAGCTTGAGATATCAAATGCTAGGTTTGATTATTCCCACTATGAACCTCTAAATGATAATGATATTAAAAAAATAGAAAAAAAAGCAAATGAATATATTAAAAAACAAGTAAAAGTAGAAAAAAAAGTAATGGAAAGAAATAGTGCAGAGAAACAATACGGATTTAGACTATACCAAGGAGGAGTTCCGCCTGGAAACAGTATAAGAGTGCTGGATATTCCAGGTGTAGATGTTGAAGCATGTGGTGGAACACATATTAACAACACAAAAGAAATAGAGAAAATAAGAATCATTAAATCAGAAAGAATTCAGGATGGAGTAAATAGAATAGTATTTGCTGCAGGAAAAATGGCTGATATTTATCAAAAAGAAGAAAAAGAAATTTACAAAGAAATTGTAAAAACACTTGAAAAGAATTTTGAAATTGAAAAACATGAGGAGCCTTCAAATCAGTTAAAAGAAATTGCAACTATTTTTTCAGTTCCAAATAACAAGCTAAAAAAGACAATAAAACGTTTTTTAAAAGAATCAAAAATTGAAGGGAAAATAAAAACAAAGAATCTAAAACAAGCAGGTGAAAAACTCTTTAATTTATGGAAAAAATCACAAAAAGAAAAAAAGAGCGTATCAACAGATGAAATTAAGGATTTACTAAAGAATTCTTTTGAAACAAAAAAAGGGATAAAAATTGTAACTGGTTGTACAGATTCTGAGGCAACAACAGTTGCTGGAAAACTCATAAAAAACAAAAACGTAGTCGCACACATCTACGATGGGAAAAAACTTGTTTCAATGGCATCAGAAAATATTGATATTGATCTTAGAAAGATCGCACCAGAAATAGGAAAGATACTTGGCGGATCAGGTGGCGGAAATACACATATGACCCAGTGCGGAGGACCAAATAAAGATAAAATCAACAAAGCATTAGAAAAAGCAATTATTCTAACTAAAGAAAAATTAAACTAGAAAAATAATAATTTTATTGGGTTAGCGGAAACATAATATGTACTATTGTAATAATGACAATAGTTGCAATGCACATTCCTGCTACAAGCCAAGGTGGAATTCTCAATGAAGTTTTTTCTTCTGCATCAAAATAACGGATAAGACCTGCTGCAGAATGAAAACCACCGCCTTTATCTTTTTTTGCCATTTTTGTAACCTCTTTTTATTCTAAATGTCCACATATGATTATAATATTTATGCTTTACTGTTTTGATTTATTTAAAAAATATAGCAAACATCTAAATATGTTTTTTATATACATGATTTTAAGGGTGTAAGGTTTATGAAAGAAATCGAAGCGCTAATTAAAAAAGCTTTAAAACTTAAAGAGGGCGGACTAAAAGAACATGAAATAGCAGATGAACTAAATATATCTAGAGAAACTGCATCATGGCTTCTTAGTAAAGGTAAAGAGAAAAAGCCTGCTGGCGGAGATATTAAAGTAGGTTGGCGTTCAGTTGGAGTTTATCCAAATAGAATAGGTTTTATTTCCGATGCACTATGTGATATCATCCTTGAAGAATGCGAAGAGGTTGATACAATTGTTGGTGTGGCAATAAATGGTATACCATTTGCAACGGCTGTTGCTGATAAATTAGGTCTTGAGATGGCTGTTTTTAGACCTCATCATGAAAAAAGCGGAGCTTTTTCATCGAATTATGCTACTGTTAAAGATAAAAAAGTAGTAATAGTTGATGATGTAATTGGTACAGGTACTACTTTTAAAAGTACAATCAAGGCAACTAAAGATGAAAAAGGTAAACCCGTGATGTGTCTTGCAGTAATAAACAAAACAGCGATGGACAAAATCAATAGCACAAAACTTAGGTCATTGATACGCACCAGACAAATATAAAAACCATTCATTCTTTATAATTTTTGGAGACAACTAAGAAATGCATTGGGCAAATGTTTTAGCAGAGGAATTAATAAAAGAAGAAAAAAAACATATTCTTGCAACTGGTATTACACCCTCAGGTCCAATCCATATTGGAAATATGCGTGAAGTTCTAACAACTGATGCAATATATAGAGCTGTAATTAAAAAGGGTGGAGATGCTGAGTTAATCTATATTGCTGATGATTTTGATAACCTTAGAAAGGTTTATCCTTTTCTTCCAAAAACATATGAAAAATATGTAGGAATGCCTATTTCTGATATACCCTGTATTTGTAAAAAACATGATAGTTATGCTGATCATTATCTATTTTCATTTCTGGATTCACTAAAAGAACTGGGGATAAATCCTACTGTTTATCGTGCTAGTGAAATGTATAAAACTGGAATGTATAAGGATGCAATTCAAACGGCGTTGGATAATACAGATAAGATAAGAAAACTTATAGAAAAGATATCTAAAAGACAGCTTCCTAAGAACTGGATCCCTTTCAACATACTATGTGAAAAATGTAAAAGGATTACTAAAGCTGAACCTCTTCTTTATAGCTATCCATATGTTGAATACAAATGCGGGTGTGGATATGAAGGAAAAGTTGACATTAGAAAAGGAGGTGTCGGTAAATTACCTTGGAGGGTTGACTGGCCAGCTCGTTGGCAAATACTAGGTGTAACTTACGAACCATTTGGTAAAGACCATGGAACAGTAGGTGGCACTCATGACACTGGTGTAGCTATCAGTAAAGAAATATATGATTATACTCCGCCGAAATATACAATGTATGAGTTTATTTTATTAAAAGGAAAAGGTGCAATGCACAGTTCAAAAGGAACTGCAGTATCAGCCGAGGAAATGCTTAAGATGACACCGCCAGAGGTTCTTAGATTCTTACTTATGAACAATCAACCAAATAAGCATATCGCATTTGACACTGGAATCGGCCTATTAAACCTAGTTGATGAATACGATAAGATTGAAAGAGTATATTTTGGAGTTGATGAAAAAGAAAAAGGAATGAAGGACCTAAAAACAGTTTATGAGCTTTCACAACCCTATGATATTCCAGATAAAATACCAGTGCAATTATCATACAGACATCTAGTAACACTTGTTCAAATTGGTGAAGACTGGGACGATCTAAAACAAATTCTAAGAAGAACAAATCAGATTCAAAATGATTTAACAGATGAAGATGAAAAAAGAATTAAAAGAAGAGCAGAACATGCAAAATACTGGCTTGATAATTTTGCACCAGAGATGGTAAAGTTCAAGGTCCAGAAGAAAATATTAAAAATGAAACTAGATAAAGACCAAACTAAATTTTTAGAAAATTTACATAATAAACTTGTTGATACAAAATGGGAAGCTGAAAACATCCACAACGCAATATATGATGCAACCCAAGAAACAAAGATAGTTCCAAAAAAAGCATTCCAGGCAATATATCAAATGATCTTAGCAAAAAACAGAGGTCCACGTGCAGGATATTTTTTATCAAATCTTGATAAAGAATTTATTTTAAAAAGAATTAAAGAAGTAATTAAATAGATGCTCTACTTAAAAAACCTGAAGATACATGAAATTTTACATTAAAACCTATGGTTGCACTGCAAACAAAGCAGATGAAAGTTTAATCAAAGGTATACTTATTGAGAACAATCACAAGGTAGTTGAAAAAATAAAAGATTCTGATATTATCATTGTTTTAACATGCACTGTTATTAATACTACTGAACAAAAAATAATATCGAAATTAAAAACATATAAAAAAACAGGTAAAACTATTATTGTCGCAGGATGCATGGCATCTGTTCAAACCGAAAAAATCAGAAAAATAATACCAGATGCTAAATTCTTACAACCACAATACTCTCATCATATAATTGATCTAATAGAAAATAAAAAAACTATTTTTTCTGAGAAAAACAAAACTGATTTTTCAAAAAATTATAGCGATATCACAGCACCTATTTCAATATCAGAAGGATGCATGTTTAATTGTTCATATTGTATAACAACAATTGCAAGAGGAAAATTGAGAAGTTTCCCAATTGATGGGATAAAAAAAGACCTATGTTTTGCAGTAAAAAACGGTTGTAAA
The DNA here is from genome assembly GCA_964473335.1 of uncultured Thermoplasmatales archaeon. Lineage (GTDB taxonomy): Archaea > Thermoplasmatota > E2 > DHVEG-1 > DHVEG-1 > CAYZTD01. The sequence continues at coordinate 3,228 of CAYYOO010000041.1, read as the reverse complement.
GAAATTCAAATCACTTCACAGGACACAAGTTCATATGGACTTGATAAAAACAAAAATCTTGGAATTTTACTTAATAATCTAACTAAAGTTGAAGGAGATTTTAGAATTAGGGTTGGTATGATGAATCCACATACCTGCAAAAAAAACCTTGAATCAATAATTGATGGTTTTAAAGACCCTAAAATATACAAATTTGTTCATCTCCCTGTTCAATCAGGCGATAATGATATTTTAAAAAAAATGAACAGAAAATATACTGTTGAAGATTTTATTAGAATAGTTGATAAGTTCAAAAAAAATTTTTCAGATATAACTATTGCAACTGATGTGATAGTCGGTTTTCCAACAGAATCTGAAGAGCAAATCAAAAAAACCATAGATTTACTAAAAAAAGTAAAACCAGATATAACTAATATCACTCGCTTTTCAGCTAGACCTGGGACCATTGCAAAAAAAATGGACGGTAGAATTAAAACAGAGATTGTAAAAGAAAGATCAAAGAAACTAACTGAAATCATAAAAGATATATCCTATAATAAAAACAAGGATCATCTTGGTAAAACATATAATGTTTTAATTACTGAGAAAGGAAAAGAAAATACTTTTGTTGGAAGAAGTGAAAACTACAAGCCAGTTGTATTAAAAAAAGATACAAAGATCGGGAAAAATTATCAGGTAAGAATCAAAGACTATAAGCCTACATATTTGGTCGGAAGTATTATATAATAAAATAATGTTTAAAGAGATGTGGAAGGGATGATTCGAGTAGCGATTAATGGATTTGGAAGAATAGGTAGAAACACACTTCGTGCGGCTTTTGGACACTCTAAATATGGAGAACAATTTGAAATAGTTGCCATAAATGATCTTGGTAACACAAATACTCTTGCTCACTTATTAAAATATGATTCCATTTACGGAAAGTTTGACGGAAATATTGAAGTTAAAAACAATGGATTAGAGGTAAATGGACACTTAATCAAATTTTATTCACAGGTAAATCCTTCAAAACTACCATGGAAGGAAAATGATATAGATGTTGTAATCGAATCAACAGGTATTTTTAGAAACAGAGAAGATGCAAGTAAACATCTAAATGCTGGGGCAAAAAAAGTAATAATTTCAGCTCCTGCAAAGAATCCTGATATAACAGTTGTACTTGGTGTAAACGAACAAGACTACAACCATGAACAACACAACATAATCTCAAATGCATCATGTACAACAAATAGTCTTGCACCACCTGCAAAAGTATTAAATGAAACTTTTGGAATAGAACAAGGATTTATGACCACAATACATTCTTACACGGGCGATCAGAGAATCCTTGATTTCCCACATAAAGATTTAAGACGTGCTAGGGCTGCAGCATTATCAATCATCCCTACCACAACTGGGGCTGCTAAAGCAACAGCTCTAGTAATTCCTGAACTAAAAGGAAAAATAGATGGTATGGCAGTAAGAGTACCTACTCCTGATGGAAGCCTTACTGATTTTACATGTATGCTTAACAGAGAAACTAGTGAAGAAGAGGTAAACAATGTTTTTAGACATGCATCAGAAAATAGTCTAAAAGGTATTTTAGGTTATACCGAAGAACCACTCGTATCAACAGATATTGTCGGAAACCCACATTCAGCAATAATTGATGGAATCAGTACAAAAATAAATAACGGGAAAGGAAAACTACTAAAAATTCTTTCATGGTATGACAACGAATGGGGATATTCCTGTAGACTAATAGATCTATTGAACTATATTTATATTGGAAACTCAAAACCAATAAATGAATTGAAAGTAGCTGAAACTCACTAAAAAAATATTTTTTTTAAACATATTTAAATAAATAAATCTAATTACATCTTTTTCAAGGGAGGCGTATCTAAATGCGAGAATATAATACACTTGATGATTTTGATTTAAAAGGAAAAACAGTTTTTTTACGTGTAGATTTTAATATGCCGCTAGATAAAAATACACTTGAAATACTTGATACAACTAGAATTGAAAGAGTGTTACCAACGATAAATGAACTAGTTGAAAACAATGCAAAAACAGTAATATTAGCTCATCAAGGAAGAAAAGGAAGCTGGGATTTTATAAATTTAGAAAAACATGCAAAAGCTCTTGAAAAACTATTAGATAAAAAAGTAAAGTTTGTGCCAGATATATATGGTGAAAAAACAAAAACTGAAATAAAAAACATGGAAGAAGGAGATATCATAATACTTGATAATGTTAGAAAAATAGATTATGAAACAGATAAAAAAACAGCCTCTGAACACTCAAAAACTGAATTTATAAAAAATTTATCACCACTTGGAGATCTATTTGTAAACGATGCTTTTGCTGCAGCACACAGAGCACAATGTTCACTTATTGGTTTTACAGAAGTTCTACCTTCTGCAGCAGGTCGACTAATGCAAAAAGAAATCTCAACACTTACAAAAATAATAAAAAATCCTGAAAAACCATCAATATTTTTGTTTGGTGGTGCAAAATTTTCAGATGTAATTGTTACAATCGAAAGGCTCCTTGAACAAAAAACAGCTGATAAAATACTTCTTACAGGGCTTCCAGCAAATGCCTTTTTAAAATCAGAAGGATACAATCTTGGAACAAAAAACGAAGAAGCATTAAATAAAGAAGGAGACAAAGAAAAATTCATTGAAATTAAAAAACTCATGCAAAAATATAATGATGAAATATATCTACCTATTGATTTTGCAGTAAAAGAAAACAATGATAGAAAGGAGATTAGCTCTGATGAACTACCAACAGATAAGAATCTATTTGATATAGGAACAAAATCTATAAACAAATTCATTGAAATTCTAAATAATGCAAAAACTATCTTTTTATCAGGACCAGCAGGTGTATTTGAAGAAGAAATTTTTATGAAAGGAACAAAAGAGATATTTACTTTTGTAGGAAACAGTAGTGCTTTTTCAATAGTTGGAGGAGGACACACCGTTGCAGCAGTAAAAAGGCTAGGCATTGAAGAAAAAATTTCACATATAAGTACTGGTGGTGGATCACTTGAAAAATTTATGATGGGTGAAAAACTACCAGTGATTGAAGCACTTAAAAGAGCTAAAAATAGACGACTTCAAGAAGTTGCATAATTTTTAAGAAAATATCAAATATTCTTTTTTTCTTTACAAAAATTAAACTATGGGCTGATAGATCAGCTCGGAAGATCGCTACCTTCGCAAGGTAGAGGCCGCG
>CAYYOO010000040.1:0-14219 GCA_964473335.1 uncultured Thermoplasmatales archaeon | reverse complement strand
CTATAGTAATACTTAAATATAAGTTCGATATACACACTTAAAAGTATATCGCAAAGTATATAATTTTTTTGGAGGAATGTATCGCGTGATCAAAAAAACATCTAAAAAAAAGAAAAAGGATAAACCAAGTATTGAAGAGATAACAAGATGTCCCAGTTGTGGCAGTACACATCTAACAAAGGATTATTCTCGAGCAGAACTAGTATGTGAGGATTGCGGTCTAGTAATTGATGAAGATTTTATAGATCATGGACCAGAATGGCGTGCTTTTGATTCAGATCAAAGAGAAAAACGTGCTAGAGTTGGTGCACCAATGACATATACAATCCATGATAAAGGATTATCAACAATGATAGGTTGGAAGAATCGTGATTCATATGGAAAAAGTATTCCAACAAGAAACCGTGCTCAATTGTATCGTTTGAGAAAATGGCAGAGGAGAATAAGGATTTCAGATGCAACAGAAAGAAATCTAGCTTTTGCGCTTTCAGAACTTGATCGTATGGCCTCAGGTATGGGTCTACCAAGAAACGTACGAGAAACAGCAGCTATGATCTATCGAAAAGCAGTATTAAAAAACCTAATTAGAGGACGTAGTATTGAAGGTGTTTCAGCAGCAGCTCTTTATGCAGCATGCAGACAGTGTAATGTACCCCGAACTCTTGATGAAATAGCAAATGCAAGTAGAGTATCAAGAAAAGAAATAGGCAGAACCTACAGGTTCATTGCCCGTGAACTAGGACTCAAACTCATGCCAACATCACCACAGGACTATATATCTCGTTTCTGCAGTATGCTGAAACTATCAGGTGATGTACAAAGTAAAGCAATAGAAATATTAAAAGACGCAGCAGACAAAGAACTAACTAGTGGAAGAGGTCCGACTGGTGTTGCAGCAGCTAGTATATATATCGCTTCACTTCTATGTGGAGAGAGAAGAACACAAAGAGAAGTTGCTGATGTCGCTGGAGTTACTGAAGTAACAATAAGGAACAGATACAAAGAACTAGCTGAACGCTTGGATATAGATATAATTCTATAAATCCACTTTTTTTTATTTTTTTTATGACCCGCTGGTATTCAGAAAAGAAAAAAGAACATTTCTATAAAAAAGCTAAAGAAGATGGTTATAGAGCACGCTCAGCTTACAAACTAAAACAGATAAATAAGAAATTTAATTTGATCAAAAAAGGAGATAATGTTCTTGATCTAGGCTGTGCACCTGGTGGATGGAGTCAGATTGCTAAAGAAATAGTCGGTTCAAGAGGAAATGTCATTGGAGTAGATATTCTAAGAGTTAAAAAGATCAAGGATATCAATTTTATAAAAGGCGATATGACAGAGGATGATACAATAGATCTTATCAAGGAAAAACTAAACACAGAAAAAGTAGATAGTGTCCTGTCAGATATGTCACCAGATATATCTGGAAATTATGATATGGATCAAGCAAGAAGCATATTTTTGTCAATAAAAGCCTTTGAAACAGCAGAAGTTTTTTTAAAAAACGGTGGAAATTTTGTGTGTAAGGTTTTTGAAGGAAAAGACCTGGATGATTATTTAGAGAAAATAAAAAATCGTTTTAAAACAATCAAAAGATTTAATCCAAAGGCCTCAAGAAAAAGTAGTTCTGAAATTTATATTATAGCAAAGAATTTTGAATGATATTTAATAAATTTAAAATGCAACTGATTATAGAATTCATTATAATATTTTGAAATAATTTGAGTATTTTACCAAATTAAATAAAAATATTTATAGAAAATTTTGAGAGATTTAAATAATAAACCAATCTTTTATTTTGACGAAAGTATTATAAATCTGATGCAACTAATATATAATTGTTGATAAATTTACAATTTTGCTCTCAATATTTTTAGGGGGGAGCTAATAAGTATGGAAAACAAAAAATTAAATCTTGAAGAATTTTTCGATTTATCTCTTAATGACGTTGAGGATAAAATATCAAGCACAATAGATGATGAAAAAATAAAGGAAATTCTTCAAGGTGGAAAGCGGCTTAGATCCCTTCTCGGTCAATTATCATTTAAAGCATGTACCAAAGGAAAAGAAAGCTCTAGTCATTACCATAGAATGCTTGAGGGAACAGTTTCAATAGAACTAGCACATGGTGCATCTTTAGTCCATGATGATATAATCGATAAAGATATAAAAAGAAGGGGCAAACCAGCGTTTCATATTAAAGAAGGTATTTCAAATGCTATTCTTATGGGACATAAGATGCTAACTAAAGGCTTTGAAATTGCGCTTTCACATGGTAAAGAAGTAGCAGAGCTATACGTAGATTCATGGCAGGAAGTAGTAACCGGTGAGATTGATGAATTAAAGTTTAACAGTAAAAATCGTAGCGATAATTTATCAAAAAAAGAGTTATATGATTCATATTACAAAATAATAGATTTAAAAACAGCTGCTCTTTTTTCATCAGCATGTAAATCAGGTGTTCTAGAGGCAGACATGGGTGGTGATATCCTTAGAGTATTTGGTGATTACGGAAGAGAAATAGGACTTGCTTATCAACTAGCTGATGATCTTGTAGATCTAGCTAAAGGTGAATTACTTGATAGTGTCATACTTCCCTTGTTAAATCAGATTAAATCAAAAAACTCAAAGATAGGTTTTCTTGAAAAAAGAGAACTACGAAAAATATTTAAAAAAGATAAAGGAAAAATACAAAAATATTACATAGATCAAATTAGAAAACATCTTAAAAAGGCTGAAGAGATTAGTAATTCTAAAGTGATACCTGAATCAAAATACAAAAACCTGTTAAACACAGCACCCTCATATATAATAAACAAGATGCTAAGAGAAATAAATATTAGCATTTAAAAAATCTTTTTTTATCTATTTTTATTTAGCTTTGTTGACATAGAAATATACTTTTACTACAGGCCTAGTAAGATAGAATATTATTCCCAGATCTATTATAAATGTTAAAATAGTTGAAATCAATCCAATTTTTGAAAATTCATTCAAATAAAACATTATATTTATGATAAATGAGATTAACATCAGACTAAATATAGCTAGAAAAATTGTAGAAAGTATCATGCTTGTTGTCCATACCCATCTATCCACTTTTAATGTACCATATGCAATTATTATAAATATAGATGAGAAAACAAGCCATACAATACTAGACATGGTATAACCAAAGAAAAGAATTGGAATAAGTAGAGTAGGTATTTCATTTTCCCAGCTGGGGATATCCATGAGAAAAGAAAGAGAGTGGCCACCCCATAGGAGAAACATAGCACTTAAAGCAATCCATAGAGAAACTAGTACATAGATTGATTTTGGTTTTTTATCAAAAAGGGTATCATATCCGATAACTTTCTCATTATTATCTTTTGTATTATCAATCAATGTTTTTCTCCCCGGCAAAAATAGATATGATATGTTATAACTTATAGTTTTTCATATTATTATTAGTACTTTTTTTCAGTATGTTCTTTATTTTTAAAAAAACTGTTATTCCAATCATAAATAGAGCACTTAAAAACAAATAAAAACCAATACCTGGCCCCCAGTTACATAAAACTAATGAAGAATTATTAGTTCCAGATAGACTGATATTTAATGTACCACTGCCCATAAAATCTCCGATTATAACACTTGTAAATGTAGATATCGCAAAATATGGAATGACAAAGGATACTATAAAAACGATGAGGCTTAAAAATAGAAACAATAAAGAAAGTTTGTGGTAAGATAGATTCTTAAAAAATATGTTGAGACATAATAGTGCTATTCCAATTGCAATAGTTAAAATAGTAATATTAATAGCAAAATCAAAATCATTACCAAGTAATCCAAAGTTTCCATATACCATATCTTTATAACTTGTAACTGTAATAATATCAGAGTTATGTAAAAATAGATTAGTGTTTGTCTCAATAGATTTTTCAACTGAAGAACCTGACAGGGTCCACCAAGGATATACAATAGACAATATAACAAGTGAAATAACAATTAGTTTTAATAAAAAGGTAATTTTTTCTTTTCTATATAAATAAATACCAGATAAAACTAAAAATAAAACAATTGAAACAGTTAATATCAAAGGATAAACTGGTTCTTTTTTACTTACAATTTTAAGGTCAGTATCTGATAAAATGTTTATATTTCTCTTTATAATAGATTTGTTATCATGATATGCCTCTAAAGTATAAGTCCCCGGTGGTAAAGAAACCGAGAGCTCTTTTTTTTCATTTGAATTTATTGTTATAGATTCATTGTTTCTTGATAGCTTTATTTTCAAGTCATATATTTGATGCCCATGTCTATCATAGAATTTACTACTTAGATTGTATCTAAAAGGAAAATTAAAAGAAAGCATGTTTTTATCATATGGAACAAAGATCTCTCTATTAATTACATGGGATCTATAATATAATTCAAGTTTGTATTTTCCAGAGAATAAGTCCTTAAAAATATATTTATTCTCTTTTATTTCATCTTCAGATAAATCAACTTTTTTTTCAAAATCTTGGGTTTTTAGATGTATATCATAGCTTACATCAGGTGTAAGATTCCAGTTGTCAAGTATTTCTACTGATAGCTTGTGTAGATTATAATTGATTGCGCTTTCATTGTCTATATTTAGATCTTTTTTTAATTCAAATTGATTATATTTTAATGTTAGCTCATAATCATTTTCTGGTAATTTTAAAAAAGTGTATTTGTCATTGCTAGTTTTATCAGGTTTTATTATCTGCGGGGTATACATATCTTTACTTGTAATAGACAGATTTATTTTTTCTTCTGTTTTTTTTCTACCATTTATTTCAACATTTAATGGATGTAGTTTTATGCTTAAATTTTTGTTTTTAGAAATAATTGGTCTAAAAAAACCGAAGTCTACATTTTCTTCATTTATTAAAAAACCTTTATAGAAAATACGATTTTTATAAAATGTATTTATACTTGAGGGAAGACCCGCCGTTAGTTTTCCTTTTGAATCTGTTGATCCTTCAAAAATAGTTAAATTATCATAATAAAACTGTATTTTCACGTCTTTTATTCCCTGTTTATTTTGATCATATATAAAAAAATTGTTTTTGCCTTCAAACCTACAGAAAACATGGCTTTCTGTTTTGTCTTTTAGGTCTATTATTTTAAGTCCAATAAATTTATCATTATTTTCATAAAACAAGTTGTTTACAATGATTTTAACTAGATATTTTCCTTCTTTTAAATTATCAAAAGTTGCTTTTCTAAAAATACTTATGTTTTTCCAGTCAACAAAAGATTTGATAGTTAAGGGTATTCTATTCAATCTTTTTATCTGTACAAGATTATTTTTGTGATATAACTCAGCAGAGATATAGGTATTTTTTTTAAGAATCAAGGATGTTAGTATCTCAGATGAAATAATTTTAGGAATATGGGCATAAACTGTTAAAGATTTATCATAGTTCTCAAGCTCTTTATCATCAATTTTTTCATCAAAATCAGGCTTGAAATCTATAAGTTTTTTATATATCTCAGCTTCTCTTTCGACATCTCTATAACCGCCATTTTCAGAAGAAAAAAACTCTGCTTTGTATTCCACTATATAATTACTAGGTAAGATAGTATCCTCTTTTTTATCTTCTTCAAAAGAGTTTCTGTTCATATATATTTTAACTATTTTTGCATTAAGATTTGGCAGCTTTATAACGTTTGAATGTGCAGCCTCAAGTTGTATGCCTATTGGCTCATCTTTACCTAATTTGATAATGTTGTTTGAATTGAATATAATGGATTGAGCATTGCCTTTTTCTCCATGATCTACTGAGACCCATGAAAGGTTACCTAAATCTTGATCATCTTTTCTTTTAATTATTTTTTTCCAGTTAATATTCTCAGGATTTGTATCAAGATCGTAGCTCACAACTCTTTCTTCTTCACTATAGAAATGTAAATATGGAGGAATATTGCCATGGTTTAACTCTTTCTGGTTACTTTCTACTTTACCACAGTTTATCTCTGCAAAAGTAGCATCAATAAGTTCACCTTGGGGTAATGGATGATCTATCAGCTCATTTTTGATATTGGTAAAAATTCTTTTATTATCTGTTGGACAATAGTAATAAGTGTAAATACCTGTGGTTTTAATCCTATCGTTTTTATCAGTGCTTACAACTGCACATTTTACCATCAGATTTCCATCAATTAAAATATCCTTTGATATAAGTTTTTCAGTTGTAGAAAAAGAGTTCCATTCACTATTTTTGAACCACCAGTAGGTAAATGCACAGGATAAAACATGTTCATAGTTATTCTGAATATTTTCTTTTGAACCTTTCTTGAATTTAATTATTTCTTGAGAGAGAAAACCTTTGCTAGTTTCTCCTTTTTTGACTATAGCGTATTCTAAAGTTCTGTCTTGAATTATATTATAGCTCCATGTTTCAGCAGAAAGGCCATAACTAGTTGAATAGTGATAATACGATTCCTCAATGTTTAAATGATCTTCATATTCCACTTCATTTTTTTCTTTATTATCGTAGTATAAATAGTAACTTTCTTTTCCATCTGCACATTGAGGTATTAGAAAAACAAGATTGCAGCTATCTATAAAGTCTTCTTTTGTATAGTTCAAATCATAAATTTGGCAATCTAACTCCCTTGTTTCGTTTTTCTTTTGATAAATGATTCTTATGGAATGTATTTTTTCATTTTTAGCCCAACAAGGTTTATCAAAATCTGTATTTATGTCTATAGGTTGAGATTTAGCATTATCTTTTCCTGTATCAATAGGGATTTCTATTTTTTCTCTGTAAGACCAGTTATCATTCCACCAAGTGATTTCTTCTGCAGAACTAATATCAGTTGCACTAAAAACAGGTAGTAATAAAAATGATATTATTAAACATGGTAGAATTTTTTTAAGCATTTTATTATTTTTCTCCGGCAGATATCAATATACATGTTTTTAAATAAATGTATTTAAATCTTATTTAACATATATATACTAAAAAGAATTATACTTATAAACATTTCTTAACAATATTATTTATTTCTTAATGTTTTTTTATAAATAAGAACCATGGCTCCTATAATAAGAAGGATAATTAGAACTAAAATACCTTGTAGAAGACTTGTTTCAAATATTCCCAATATCTGATCTGAAAAATATGCAATAAGAGAACAACCTATTATTGTTCCAATTGTGATTGCTAGAAAAGTATTTCTTGGTTTCATGCCAATCAATCTGCCTAAAATTGAACCTACAAGTCCTCCAGAACCTTGAAAAGGAACCATAACAAAAAGGATTATACCAAAGAACCTTAGTGGTTTCATCCAGGAGTATTCATCTGAACTACTTTTACCAATTTTTTCAACTTTCTCCATAAAATTACCGATTAAAGGTATCTTTTTTGCTAGATCATAGTTCCAAATAATAAACAATGCGACAACAATGTCAACAAAAGCAATTGATATTGCCATGTAAACAGGGTCTATTGCGGGAATGTTTGCAATATTATCTGAAAAAGGAATTGGGACTTTTCCTCCACCTATTCCTATTGGGATAATTGTTTCTTTACCAAGAGGAGGAACAAAATAGACCAGCATCAGTAAAAACAGTTTTCCAAAACTACCCTCTTCAGTTACTAAATATAAAATAAAAACCCCTATAAATGCTACAATAAAAGGAGTAAAAAATTTTGCAAGAGCAATAGATAAATCTGACTTTAAATTAATCTTCATAATAATACATAGATTAATATTACCTACTTATAAAACTTCTTAATTTAACTAATTATTTCTCAATAATTATTGCTGCATGGTCTTTTTGATATGGTGATAGTTCTACTAGATCAAGTATTTTCAGATTGTTTTCTTTTAGTCTTTTTTTTACTAACTCATATGCTTTTTTTGGTTTTAATGATACATCTATACTTCTTGCTTTAACCATTATTACTCCGGTTCCCTCTTCTTTAAGATAACTTTCAATGTTTCCAATGAATATCTCTGATTGGTTCCTCTGGGATATATCTTGATACAAAAGATCTACTTTTGGAGCAATATTATAGTATCTTTCAAAATGAAAAGCATCTTCAAAAATGGGTATAATGTTTTTTCTTTTTTTGCATATTTTGATTAGTTTTTTCATTGAAACAGCTGAGTTTTCTATAGCATAGATAACGCCATCATTTAGTATATCAGATAAATGACTGACAGTTGTACCAGTTGCAGCACCAAGATATAAAACTTTGAAATCTGGTTTTATTTTGATATCAATGTTTTTTAAAATAAGAGCAGATAATTTACTTCTATAGGGGTTCCAGGAGCGAAATTCTTTTTCATCTTTTTTGATTAATTTTTCGTTGTATACTTTTTCACCCTTGACAAAACTTGGGTTAACAGTGAAAAGCTGTTTTTTGTCTTTATAGACTCCTACAATTTTTGTTTCTTTCATTTGAGAATCTTTAATACATTACTTTGTTAAATGTTTTGTCGAAACGTTAAACTATAGCAATTTATATTCACCGTCGGGTTTATCATATGGCTTTGAAGTCACCACTAAATGAAATTCATAAAAAACTTGGAGCTAAATTTACAGATTTTGCTGGATTTGAAATGCCGCTACAGTTCTCAGGAATAAATGACGAGCATTTAACCGTTAGAAAAAGCGTTGGACTTTTTGATGTATCACATATGGGTAATGTATGGATCACTGGAGAAGATGCCGAAAAACTAATTTCTCTAACAACTATGGAGGATGCAAAAAAAATAGGTGTTGGAAGAAGCCAGTATACTGCAATACTTAGAGAGGATGGAACAATTATTGATGATACGATCTTTATGCATATCGATGATAGATTCATGCTCATTCCAAATGCAGGGCAATCTGAAACTGTTACAGATTGGCTTAATACTCAAGCAGAAAAACACGATCTCTGTGCAAAAGCTGAAAATGTTTCAAGAAAATATGTAATTCTAGCAGTACAAGGTCCAAAATCCCGTGAACTCTTACAAAAACTAACTGATGAAGATTTAAGTAAAATAGGTTTTTTTGGATGTAAAAAAATAAAATTTCTAGATTATGATGTGATAATATCTTTTACTGGTTATACCGGTGAATTAGGATATGAATTTCAGATAGATGATTTTAAAGCAGCTTCAGAAATCTTCAATAAAATCCTTGAAGAAGGGAAAAAATATGATATAAAACCAATTGGTCTTGGAGCGCGTGATACTCTAAGAATGGAGAAGTTTTTCCTTCTAGCTGGAAATGAATTTGAAGGAGGAAGAACACCTCTTGAGGCAAACCTTGGTTTTTTCATAAACTGGGATCATGACTTCATCGGCAAAAAGGCTCTTTTAGAACAAAAAGAAAAAGGAGGTTTTGAAAGGCTTACAGCTTTAGTTTGTACTCAAAAAGGAATACCTCGCCACGGATGTAAGGTTTTAAAGGATGATAAAAATATTGGTGTTGTATCAAGTGGTACAATGTCACCATGCTTAAAAAAAGGAATAGCTATGGCTTACATCAAACCTGATAACATAAAGGTTGATAACAAAGCAGTAATTATTGTAAGAAATAAAAAAGTAAAAGCAAAGATGATAAAACCGCCTTTTGTAAGTAAGGACTGGGCAAAAGAAAACGTTTAAATCATAATTAAAAATACAAGGTTTTGATAAATATGAGTAATGATATACGTGAAGATTTAAAATATACTGATACGCATGAATGGATAAAAGTTGAGGGAGATAATTGTAAAGTTGGAATTACTGATCATGCTCAAGAAGAACTAACTGATATTGTGTTTGTAGAATTACCTGAAGTTGGAAAAGAAGTAAAAAAAGGTGATGAGCTTTGCGTTGTCGAATCAGTTAAATCAGTCTCAGAAATATATTCGCCAGTTTCAGGTAAAGTATTAAAAGTAAATAAAGAACTTGAAGAAACGCCAGAAACAGTAAATGAAAGCCCATATGATGAAGGATGGCTTGTTGAGATGGAAGTTTCTGATAAATCTGAAATCGACGATCTACTAAGTTCTGAAGATTACAAAAAAAATATTTAAATTTTTTTTATCACTCCTTATTTCTCAGGAGAAATATTATTCCGAAAAACTATTATATTGTGTTTTATATCTCTAATATAGGCGGAGAGATGGGATTGCAAGTAAGTTCAATTTAATTTTTTTATAGCGGTGTTTAACACCTCCGCCGCCTCCCCCATTTACTTGAATGAGAGTATTTTCTATCAATATCTTTATTTAATATTGTTTGTTAATAAAAATATTGATACTCCTTTTTTTCTAATCATTATATTTAATAACAGTTATCTGAATTACAGGATTTGATTTCATATGAAATTGTTGTTACTGCATAGCGATTATATAGAATACGAAGTAAAAAAGAAAGCAATAAAAACTCCTGAAGAAATAGATAAAAAACATGATAGGTTTGAAGAAGCATTAACTGTTTTTACTGCTGTTGAAAAAATAGATGCTAAATCAAAAGAATTGGCAGTAGAAAAAGCAGTTAAAGATATTATAAAAACTGCAGAGCAGTTGAAAGTAAAAAACATAATGCTTTATCCATATGCACATCTCTCTAGTAACCTTGCGAGTCCCAAGAAAGCTCAAGAAATCCTAATTGAAATGGAATACGCTCTTAAACAAGAGAATTTCAATGTTAAAAGAAGTCCTTTTGGCTGGTACAAGGCCTTTAAGATATCCTGTAAGGGTCATCCGTTAAGTGAACTATCAAAAGAAATCAGACCAGAAAAAGAAACTGAAGATGAAACTGAATCTCTAAAAAAAGAAAGAAAACTTTCTTCATACTGGAATATTTTAACACCAGATGGACAACTTCATGATATAGATAAATTTCATTTTAAGGATCATAAAAACCTAAAGACTTTTTCATTTTATGAAAAGGAAAAATCCCGTGCAGTAAAAGGAGTTCCAGCTCATGTTAAACTCATGCAGAAACTAGAACTTGCTGATTATGAGCCAGCATCAGATGGGGGGAACATGAGGTTTTATCCAAAAGGCCGATTTATAAAAAAACTAATCGAGGAATATGTAAACAACAGAGTAATAGAATACGGCGGTCTTGAGGTCGAAACACCAATAATGTATGATATGGAGCATCCAACTCTATCTAAATACCTTCAGCGTTTTCCAGCTAGACAATACCAAATAGAATCAGATAAAAGAAATTTCTTTTTGAGATTTGCAGCATGTTTTGGGCAATTTCTAATGGCTCATGATGCAACAATTTCATATAGGAACCTACCGCTCAAGCTCTATGAACTTACAAAGTATTCCTTCAGACGTGAGCAATCCGGTGAACTAACTGGCCTACGCAGACTTCGTGCTTTTACAATGCCTGATGTACATGCAATGGTCTCTGATATGGATATGGCAATGGATGAATTCAATAAAAGATTTGACCTAAGCCTATCGGTCCTACAAAATATTGGAATTGATACTTCTGATATAGAAATGGCATTGAGAACCACTAAGGAATTTTATAATGAAAATAAAGAATTTATATTAAACCTAGTTAAAAAACTTAAAAAACCAATTCTAATTGAGATGTGGGATGAAAGGATCTTTTATTTTGTTTTGAAGTTTGAGTTCAACTTTGTTGATAAATCAGATAAGGCATCAGCTCTAAGTACCGATCAAATCGATATTGAAAATGGTAAGCGCTATGATATCACTTTTACTGATAAAGACGGTAAAAACAAACATCCATTGATCTTACACTGCAGTCCATCTGGCGCAATTGAAAGAGTGATATATGCACTACTTGAAAAAGAAGCAATAAAAATGGACAAAGGAATAAAACCAATGCTTCCACTTTGGCTTAATCCTACACAGGTTCGTTTTATACCAATTGGTGATGAGTTCAATTCTTATTGTAAAAAACTAGTTAGTGAATTAAATAAAGATGAACACTACTCTATTAGAGCAGATATTGATGACCGTGAGGAAAGTGTCGGAAGAAAAATCCGTGATTCTGAAAAAGAATGGATACCAATAATTATTGTTGTAGGTGAACAGGAAAAGAATAGTAAAAAATTCAAACCGCGGTTTAGAACTAAAGAAATTGGAAAAGATAAAAAGTACAGTCTTGATGAAATCAAAGATCTGATAATAAATAAAACAAAGAATTATCCACAAAAACCATTGTCTTTACCTTTGTATCTTTCTTTCAGACCCAATTTTAAAGGATAAAAACTGACCAACAGACTAAAAAACATCTTTTTTATTTACCCTTATTAAGTAAAAGGGATTTTTATGATAGAACGGGGAGAAATTCAAAAAATAGTAGATAATTATGATATTAATGATATTACAATTGGTGTACTAGGTGGACACTCCGGACTTGATGTCTGTAGAGGTGCAAAAAAACATGGATTTAAAACTCTAGCAGTATGTCAGAAGGGACGTGAAAGAACATATACTAAATACTATAAAACTAGATCAGATAAAAGAGGATGCATTGATGAAACAATAGTTCTACCTAAGTTTTCAGATGTAACAAAAAAAGAGGTTCAAGATAAATTAAGATCTAAAAATACTATCTTTATCCATAATCGTTATTTCTGGGTCTATTTTGATGATTTTAATGATGTTGAAAACAAGTTTAAGGTACCAATATATGGAACCCGAAAGATGGTAAAACTTGAGGAAAGAGATGTACCAAAAAACCAGTATTATCTTCTCAAAAAAGCTGGTATTAGATATCCTAAGATCTACAAAAGCCCTAAAGACATTGATAAACTAGTAATTGTCAAAGTAAATGAAGCAATAAGAGGATATGAAAGAGCTTTTTTTTATGCAATTGATTATAAGGATTATAAGAAGAAATCTGAAGAGATGCTTTCTAAAAAACTTATCACAAAAGAATCTTTAAATAAAGCAGTAATAGAAGAATATGTGGTTGGTGCACAAGTAAATTTTAACTATTTTTATTCAGTAATTGAAGATTCTCTTGAGATAATGGGTACTGATACTAGAAGGCAAACTAATCTTGATGGATTACTCAGACTTCCAGCTGATGAACAAATTGAAGTATTAAAATATCTTAAACCAAAGATGATCGAAACAGGTCATATTGCAGCAACAACTAAGGAAAGTATAATTGAAAAGATATTTACCCTTGGTGAAAAATTTGTAAAAACGACCAAAAAAGAAGTTCCACCAGGAATAATTGGTCCATTTGCACTTCAAGGTGCAATTGCAGCTGATAAAGGACGTGAAGAGATGGTCGTGTTTGACGTATCTATGAGAATACCAGGTAGTCCATTGACTCGTTTTACACCGCACAGCGGATACCTTTATGGTGATTCCATATCATATGGTGAAAGAATTGCAATAGAAATTAAAAATGCAGTTAAAACAGATAGATTAAAAGAGATTGTAACTTAATTTATAGATTAACATTTTTATAAACCCATTTTTATATCGGTAACAATTGTTCAATTTCATAAAATATTTAATATATTAATCAATTTTTTTTACATTTGATTGTTCTTTTCTCTGTTATGATTATATCAACTGGAATATCATTTTCCTCTGTTGGAACCTTATCTACAATTTGTAGTTCATATGCAATGCCAATCTTTACAGCATTTGATTTTTGAAGTAGTCTATCATAATATCCTTTGCCATGACCAATTCTATTTCCTTTCTCATCAAATGCAATTCCAGGAACAATGATAAGGTCAATTTCATCAATTGAGACTTCATTTATCTTATCCTTTCTAGGTTCAAGGATTCCATAGGATCCCAGTTTTAGATCATCCCAGTTCTTAAGTTCAGATAAAATAAGAGATTTATCCTTTTTATTACTGATTGGAACTATAACTTTCTTATTAATCATTGCTTCTTTGATCATATTATGGGTAAAAACTTCACCATTATACGATACATAAAAAAGAACGGTTTTTGCATCCTTGTATTCTTTTAGATCAAAGAGTCTTTTTTTTATTTCTTTTCCTTTTTTTCTTTGTTCTTCTTTACTTAGTTTTTTTCTTTTTTCTTTTATTTCTTTTCTAAGTTTTTCTTTCATTTCTATTCTAAAATTATTACATTTTTAAGTTTTTGAAAATGATGATCTTTAGTTATTAAAATCGATTTCATAAATTTTGAAGCGGCATAAATTACTGCATCAACAGTGTATAAATCATGTTTATTTTTTATTTCAGCTCCTTTCAATGCAATTTCTTTATTTATATCAAT
>CAYYOO010000039.1:3461-14766 GCA_964473335.1 uncultured Thermoplasmatales archaeon | reverse complement strand
AAAGAAATAAGAAGGGTTTTAGTAAGAAATATCGACAAATCAATAAGGGTTTCTTCGACAAATTTATTAAACTTTTTCCCAGAAGAAAAAAGGTTTACCTTCCGCCGCGTCCGCTTTTTTAAGATTGATTCATTTTGTTGAATTTTAACTAAAATGTACAATTTTGTACTATAAAGTATATATATGATGAACAGCATATATCATTTGAATGAAAAAATATATGTTATTGGGTGTTTTATCACTAATTTTCCTTATTATTAGTCAGAACATCATAGTAACATCAAGTAATCTAAAAATAAAATCAAACCAAGATGAAAACAATAGCATTTATGCATACATAGTCGATGTTAAGGTTAATCAATCAAATGATATTCAAAAAAACATATGTAAATTTGTAAATGAATTGTTGAATAACAAAATAGATGTATATTGGATTTCAAAAGATTTAGATATAAAATCAATAGAATTACAGGGAAGTAAAAAAAATGTAAAATTAAATTTTGAGAAAGGAAGTTTTATTATACCTATAGATAAAGAAAAGTCGAAAAATATTTTATTATCCTCAATTGCTTTGAGATACAAAGTTAATTACGAAATCCCTGTATTTATTATAACACAGCCAGTTAGCAATCTTTTTGCTTATAAATTAGTAGAGCCAAAAATATTGGTTCATAACGGCCCTGGAGTTGAATCTTATTCTTACTATAATTGCTTATATGAAGGTGGGTTTAAAAATTATAATTTTTCCAAATGGGATAAAATCTCAAATAATTTAAACAATATAGATTATAATATTTTTATTTTGGGCGGATCGATTGCCAATAACTTTGAAAATATATATTCAAGATTTCTTTATAGAGATGCAATTGTTACAATAAATAATTTTATAAAAAAAGGTGGAGGATATGTTGGTTCCTGCTATGGTTCAATTATTGCAGCCTCTGGACCGAAATATATGCCTATCAATTTGATACAATCATATTTGAAAGGTAACAATATACCACCAATTTTTTCAATAGGTTGTGACTATACAATATCGGATTTAAAAACAAATTATTTTAGTCTCTTAATTCCACCAAATTTTATCACTCATAAAATAATAAATAATAAAAATCCTGTAACATACGGTATAGATGAATACATAAAAATTGAACATGTTCATGGACCAGCAATTGAATATACTGGTACTAACACTGAACCATTAGCAATTTATTACGAGGTTGATGATGATCTATTTTTAAATACAAAAATACCTAATTTAATAAAAAATAACTGGTTGAAAAACACAGTTGGAAAAACAAGTATTGTTGCTTCAAAACTAGGCAAAGGAAAAGTTGTAACTTTTGGTTCACACCCAGAAATCTATTTCAATACTGACAGATATTTGAAATATCCTTCAACATTACGACTTGTATTCAACGCTCTTTTTTATGTTACATCAGAGGAAAAAAGAAGCATTAATATCTCAAATAAGTTAAATAGTTTGGATGGTGATTTAGAGATTATTGGACCAGACTGCGGAAATATTTATGAAGAATATGACTATCACTTTCGGATGACAGGTGGAGAACCACCTTATAAATATCTTTGGTCCTTTAGCGATAATACAAATTCAAACAAATCTGATCCCTCACATATTTTTAACAAAAATGGAACTTTTTCGATAATATTAACCTTAATAGATGAAAATAATAGTATAAAAAACTCTGTTTTTCAAACAAAGATTGTTGGTGATGAAATTATTGAAAATAATCCTCCAGATACGCCTATTGAGCAATACGGATGCAGAATAAAACGAGCAGGTAAAAAAATCTGTTTTTTCCTGGTAAATAACGATACTGACGGCGATAGAATATGGACTAGAATACAATATAAAATTGATGATGAATGGATAGAAGTCTGGGATGATTTTGAAAATGAATCAAAATTTCTTTTTGATACTCATATCAATGGTGAATGTGCTATTAGATTAAATGAAGAAGGAATGTATCATATAAGATTCAAAGCAATAGATGAACATGGTGCTGAAAGTGAATGGTCAGAGCCAACTAAAATTTTTATAACAAAATATCCTTTGTTAAGTAAAATTTTGAATTACAAAAATTTAGAAAAATATAAATTTTTTTAGCAGAAAGCAAAATATTGATGAGGATATAATAAGTTGATAAATACATAATTGATATATACATGTATATATATAGTTTTTAGTACGACAATAAAATACCTTTATCTCTAAGAAATTCAGCCAAAATCCTCTCTGATTTCACCGTTTTATCAACAGAAACTTGTTTCAAAATATCACCCTAAAAAAAAAAGAAAAGGGGTTAGTAAGATAGTATTAAACATCTTAATAATTAATAAGAAAAAGAACGAAATTATTCGTTGGAATTCTCTACTATTGGAGAGTTTGAGAACCGCCGCGTCCGCTTCTTTTGATAAAGACACAGTATAACATATAATTAATATACTAAAAATGTATTTCATTTAATAGAAATTGGGATGTAAAATGGGATGCAAGAAAACTACAACTTTGTTTTGTCAGAAGGAAGAATATTATAATCTTCTGAGGCTTTAAAATGGATGAGCCTGAGATAGTAAAACAACTAAGAATCGAAGAAAAACAAGGTTTGTTAAAAGGTGAACAAGACTATTTTGATACAAATCAAATAGAAAATAGTAAAATTAGTAGCAACCTTCAAGATTTAATAGAAGAATCCCATGAAACAATATCAGACTCAATAAAGATTAAAGATATTGAAAAAAGTTATGGAAAAATCTTTGAGAACTATTTTGTTGCCGTTACAATTGCAGACGAAAAAGAAAGAATAATTTCATGGAACAAGTATGCTGAAATCATTTTCAAAATGGATGAAAAAGACCTTTTTTTAAGAAATGTAAGCACTCTATATCCACCAGACGAATGGGATAAAATTAGAGCCGAAAACATTAGAAAAAAAGGTATGAAAAACAAAATTGAGACAAAGTTAATAAGAAAAAACGGTGAAAAATTTGATGCAGAAGTATCCCTATGCATGTTAAAATCTGAAAGGGGAAAACCAATAGGTTCAATAGGGTTAATCAGAGACACTACAAAAGAAAAAAAAATTGAAAAAGAACTAGATTTAAAAGAAAATATCTTACAATCACTACTTGACAATATACCCGATTGCATCTATATAAAAGATAAAAATCTTAGATACAAACAGATAAACAAAGCTAAATCAAAAAGAATAAACAAAAAACCTGAAGAAGTAATCGGTAAAACAGATTTTGATTTATATCCTGAAGAAGAAGCAAAAAAAAATCTAGTAGAAGATAAAAAAGTAATAGAAAATGAAGAACCTATAATAAATAAAATAAACCATGTAACCGACCCACAAGGAATAAAACATTGGGTTTCAGTGACAAAAATTCCACGTTACAATGAAAAAGGAGAAATCGTAGGATTAATAGGAATAAATAGAGAAATTACAAAGATAAAAGAATCGGAAAAAAAATACAAAAAACTATTTGAAACAGCAATTGACCCAATACTAATTTTAGATAGAGAAGGGAAAATCTCAGAATTAAATAAACAGGTAACAAGTTTGCTAGGATATAATAAAAAAGACCTTTTAGGAAAAAATATTAAAGAACTAGAAATCCTAAGTGAAAAATCTAAAGAAAAAGCATATAAAAAATTCAAAAAAAGAATCGAAGGTAAAAAGATTGGACCTTATGAAATAGAGGTTATTGCAAAAACAAAAGAGAAAATCCCTGCAGAGGTAAATGCAAGTATTATAAAAGATGAGGGAGTAGTAATTGGAGATCTAGTAATTTTAAGGGATCTAAGAGATCGATATAAAAGTGAAAAAATAGAGAGAAAACTATTTGATTCCCAAAAAAAGTTTAAAGATATATTTGATGCGACAAGTGATTTTTTAATTTACCTAGAAAATGAAATAATTTTAGATATCAATCAATCAGCAGTTGATACTTTAAAGATTAAAAAAGAAAAAGTTATCGGAAAGAAAATTTCTAAACTAAAAGATTTTTTCCCTGAAGAATCTTTGAAAGAACATTTAGTCGCAATAAAAAAAGCAGCAGAAGGAGATAATGTATCAGACTATGAAACAGAAATCTGTACAGAAAGCGACGTAGTATACCAATATCTTTTTTCAATAGATCAAATAAAGAATGATGAACATGTAAAAGGATTAATTCTCAGGGGAAAAGACATAACTCAAAGACAGAGAGCTTGGAATGAACTAGTTAAACTCGAAGAGAAATATAGATTGCTAGCTGAAACTTCTGCAGATGGAGTAATTACAATCGATAACCTAGGCAGACTCACATATGTGAATCCCGCATTTGAAAAAATGGTCAAAAAAAGAAAAAGTATGATTCTTGCTACATTATTTAGAAATTACCTATCTGATGACTCAGTTTACTTTTTCCAACAATTATTCATCGATGCTAGAAAGAAAAAAGAAAAAATAGAAAACGTGCAATTAGAACTAGCAATATCTGACGATGAGACAATACCAATAGAAGTAAATATTTCGCCTGTTGAAAAAAACAATCAATTTTCTGGTCTTGTATGCTCCATTAGAGATGTGACAGAAAGAAGGAAAATTGAAGATGAATTAAAAAAATCTGAAAGATTGAAAACAGAGTTTATGAATATTGCTGCTCACGAACTAAAGTCACCAGTTACACCTATCAAAGGTTATCTTGATTTAATAATTTCAGATAGCGAAAGCAATGAAAAAGTTAAAAAATGGGCTAAAGTAAGTCTAAGAAACTCAGAAAGATTACTAAGACTTGTAAACGATATATTAGATGTTTCAAGACTTGATACAGATACAATGCGTTTTGATATGGAAAAATTAAATCCAGTTCAGATACTAGATGAAATAGTAGAAGATATGAAAGCAATAATAGAAAAAAAGGGTTTGAAATTCATTACAGAGATTCCAAAGGACCTTCCAAATATAATGGGAGATAGATACAGACTCTCCCAAATTTTAAAAAATCTACTTGTGAATGCCATAAAATTCACCGACAATGGATCTATTAAAATCAAAGCAAAAAAAACAAATGAATGTATCCATATATTTGTACAAGATACAGGTATAGGCATCTCAAAAAACGAAATTAAAAAGGTTTTTAATAAGTTCTATCAGGCTTATACAGGTGACGACCGTAAAAACGAAGGAACAGGACTTGGCTTATTTATTTGTAAAGAAATAATTCAAAAACACAATGGGGAAATTTGGCTTGAAAGTCAGATAGGAAAAGGAAGTACGTTTCATATAAAGATACCATATATCCATAAAATGGTAGTTGATCTAAAAAATAAATAATTTGGTATGGTGATAAAATAAAAAAGAAATGCCCTGAATGTGGCTCAAAAGCAGTAAAATTATATCAAAACAAAAGTATTGATGGAAAAAGGTCATGGCTTCCAACAGCATGGCTTTGTACAAAATGCGGATATACATATAATGTTGCTGCAGAAACTCTAATGTATAAAATTGGCCACGAAAAATACGAAAAGAGTCTAAAACAGAAATGCCCTAAATGCGGACTAAAATTAGTTAGATTGTATAGACATATAAACCCAAAAAATGGAAAACAAAAATGGGTTTCACTTTGTTGGTATTGCTCTAGATGCAAATATCTTTGGATGGATGAATAAAAAAAAGAATTAGGCGTTTTTGACTTCTTCCTCTCTATCTGTAATATAACTAATACCAATTTCAGTTAGTTCAATTATATTAAAAGAGCTGTATTGTAAAAGTTCATATTCCAATAATCTTTTGACCATTGTTTCAAACTCATCTTTATTTACATGTAACAATGTAATAGCTGATTCTGCATCAATGTCTCTTGTATGAAGTATGTTTAAAAGCTCATATTCCTTATCTTTTAAATCAAATTTCTTTTCTAATTCTTCAGGTATCTCTTCAGTTGATTGTGAAAGATTTTTGACATAGTTTTCAATAATATTTTCAAGATGAAGATTGTCAAGTATCTTTCCTTCATCATTATAGAGCACACATACTTTCTTATTTGGATCATATTTCCATGAATTAACATTTTTCCAAGTGTATCCTAAAAGACTTACATCACCATATGGTTTTGATACACTTTTTCCTTTCTTACGTTTTTTCCTTTCCCTACTTCTATATAAATAATGCTGTTCTATCTGAAGAGATGCTAAATCAACGCCATAATCTTTTAGATCAAAAATTAAATCTTCGCCCGCCCTCTTTTTGATTTCTGAGATAAAAAACAAACCAGCCTTTCCAATAATATCCATATAAACAATTCTTACAATTGCCTCAATTGCATTTCCCAAATCCTTTTTAGGGATAGTGTTAATATCTGGAGAAATTGCAATAACCTCACTATCCACTATTGTACCTCGATCGTTGATAGTTACATAATTTAAAAAATCATATTTTTGAGTTAAAGTTTTTATTATTGATCCAATCACTTTTGCTGCAAAAGAATGAGTCGTTCTTCTACCAGCTACATTATATAAAGCAAGTAAAATTTGGCCTAAGACATAAGAATTATTGTTTCCCATCTAAGTAAATGTTATCAAAATTATGCTTAATTATCTTTTGCTTTTATAAAATATTACTCTTATATTTCCTAAATCATTAAATATAAGAATTTGTTTAACGCAATAAATCAGAATTTGAGGAAAATTAAAAATGAAACGAAGTTCAAGAGTTTGGAAGAAAAGACACAAAATGCGCTGGAAATGGCGTAAGAAAAGAATGAGACGCGAGAAAAGAAACAGAAGAAAATAGATTTATTTATTAAATCGGGGGCATGGTGTAACCCGGCATCATTGTGGGCTCCAGTTAAGGAATGATTAGAAATGGGTCATCTGAATTGATGATGAGTAACTGGAGCGATGACCTGAAGAAGAGACCCGCCGATCTGGGTTCAAATCCCAGTGCCCCCATCCTAAAATTATTGGGAAAAATCTGTTTGAGAAAAAAACCCAAAGTATTTAATATAAACAACTATGAGGTATAAAATATGATTAAGATAAATCTAGAAAAATTCAATATTTATACGATTTTATCGATTTTGTTTTTAGTTGGAGGAATACTTTTCTATATTCTTTGGGGAGCTACTTACGGAGTATGGTATGATATAGGAGTTTATTCTCTGTCAATAGTACTGATAATTCCAGGAATAATTGGAATTTTAATTACTCTTATGGAAGATGAAAAAAAAGATTAAATCATATTCCAATTTAGTATAGGATTTTTTGTTGCTGACACTTCATCAACACGTTTTACTGGTGTGTTCTGCGGAGCATTTTTTAATATATCAGGATCTTCTTTTGATATCTTTAAGAGTGTATCAATATATTTGTCAAGTTCTTTTTTTGATTCAGATTCAGTTGGCTCTATCATCAAAGCTTCTTTAACGATTAGTGGAAAATAGACAGTTGGCGGATGAAGTCCATAATCAAGAAGTCTTTTAGCTATATCAAGAGCTCTAACATCTCTATCTTTTTTTAGGTTTTCACAACTCAAAACAAATTCATGTTTTCTGATTTTTTTATATGGCATCTCATATCTTTTACTTTTAAGAATTTTTTCTTTCATATAATTTGAATTGAGAACAGCTATTTCAGATGCTTCTTTTAATCCATCTTTACCCATCATGGTAATATAAGTATAGGCTTTTAAAAGTACACTAAAATTACCATAAAAACCCTTTAATTTACCAATGCTATCAGGTTTATCATTATCAAAAAAATAACTATCCTTTATTTTTGAGATTCTTGGAATTGGTAAAAACTTTTCAAGTCTTTTTTTAACACCTACAGGTCCACTACCTGGACCACCGCCACCATGTGGTGTTGAAAACGTTTTATGTAAATTCAGATGAATTATATCAAATCCCATGTCCCCTGGTTTTGCTTTACCCATTATGGCATTCATATTTGCACCATCATAATAAAGAAGAGCACCAACCTTATGGACCATTTTTGAAACTTCTAAAATATCTGATTCGAAAACTCCTAGAGTATTAGGATTAGTTAACATAAAACAAGCTGTTTTTTCTGAAAGTGTTTTATCAAGTACATCAAGATCGACCATTCCATCCTTGTTTGAAGGGATCTCAGTTAAGCTATATCCTGCCATTGTAGCACTTGCAGGATTAGTTCCATGTGCTGTATCAGGAATTATTATTTCATTTCGATTTGTATCATTATTATATTCATGGAATGCTCTTGTTAGAAGCATACCTAAGAATTCGCCATGAGCACCTGCCGCTGGTTGAAGTGAAAAATAGTCCATACCAGTAATTTCACAGAGCATTTTTTCAAGTTCATACATAATTTGAAGGTTACCCTGTACAGTAGATATATCTTGATTAGGGGAAGTATTAGAAAATTTATCCAAAGCTGCTATTTCTTCACATAAACGAGGATTATATTTCATTGTACATGACCCAAGAGGGTAAATACCGTTATCTATACCATAGTTCATCTGACTAAGTCTATGAAAATGACGTACAACTTGGGTTTCATCCAAAGTTGGAATTTTAATATCACTTTTCTTAATCAAAGATTTCGGCAGTTCCTTTAAAGATTTAATTTTTTCATGTTTAGACTCAAGGTCAATTAGTAAAGGTTCCTCATATTTAGCTGATCTGTACATCTTTATACCTCCCTAATTACATCAATAAATTTGTTTATTTCATCTTCAGTATGAATCTCTGTTACACCTAGAAGCATACACTGTTTTAAATCTGGATAACTATCTTCTAAAACTAACCCGCCTTGGATATTATTCTTTAATAGTTTTTTATTTATAGTTCTTGGATCTTTTTTACATTTAATTATAAACTCGTTGAAAAAAGGTGAATTAAACAATGGTTCAAAGCCATCTATTTTTAATATTTTGTCAAATAGAAGGTGAGACTTTTTGTAATTTTCTAATGCCAGTTTATTAATACCTGTTCCACCAAGCCAGGAAAGATGTATACATGCACAAAGTGCACAAAGACCCTCATTTGTACAAATATTACTTGTTGCTCTTCCTCTACGGATGTGTTGCTCTCGGGTCTGTAAGGCCATACAGAAAGCCATTTTATTTTCCTTATCTTTTGTCAGACCAATGATTCTGCCTGGCATCTGTCGCAGAAATCTTTTTTTACAAGCAAATAAACCAAGTGTTGATCCTCCAAAATCGACTGGGTTTCCAAAACAACTTGCCTCCCCTATCACAATATCAGCATCATATTCTCCAGGACTTTTGATAATTCCTAAAGATATTGGATCAATTCCAACAACAAAAATCGCATTAAAATTTCTAACAATATCTCTAATTTTTTCTATTTCCTCTTCAAACATTCCAAAAAAATTGGGATTTTCGATATACACACCAGAAACATTTTCATCCATTTTTTTCTTTAAATCCTCAATATTAATCTGCCCTGTTTTTTTATCATAAGATACTTCTTTTATTTCAATTCCAGGGCCTTTACAATAATTCTTTAACACAGATTTTTTTTCAAACGAGATATTTTCAGGTATGATGAATACATTTTTTTTGTTTATCCTGTTGCTCATTAAGCAAGCTTCTGATAGAGCAGTAACCCCATCATAAAGTGAGCAATTAGCTATATCCATACCGGTAAGCTCTGCAATCATACTCTGATATTCAAACATTGCTTGCAAGAAACCTTGACTTGCCTCTGATTGATAAGGAGTATAAGCTGTAAAAAACTCTCCACGTGAACTTATTGATTTTACAATACTTGGAATATAATGAGGTTTCATACCTCCGCCTGTAAAACAGGTAAATTCATTACAAGATCTGTTCTTATTTGAAATATCTCTTAATTTTTTCTCTGTATCTTTTTGAGATATTGGTCCTTTTAGATTTATTTTTTTGTTTAGAATTTCTTTTGGTATATCAGAGAACAAATCATCAATATTTTTAAGTCCGATTTCTTTTAGCATTTCTTTTTTAAGATTTGAATTAGGAATAAATTTCATCAGAACCCCTTTGCTGGTAACATTAAGATATTAAAGAAATTTTTCGTATTTAAAAAAATTTATTGAAATATTTAAAATAGATAAAACATTCATATTTTTTAATGACGAATTATAAATTTGAAGAAAAAACAAATAAAGATCTGCAAATCGGTAAAATAATCTGTCTGGCTAGAACATATAAAAAACATGCTGAGGAAATGAAGAGCAGGATAACAAAAAAGCCAATATTATTCTTAAAGCCATCTAGTTCAGTCATATTCAACAATGAAACAATAAAAATACCAAATCGTTCAAAAGATGTTCATCATGAAGTAGAGATGGGAATAGTTATAGGTAAAAAAGGTAAAAATATACCAAAAAATGAAGCTATGGATCATGTTTTAGGATATCTTCTTGCACTGGATATCACAGCTAGGGACATTCAAACAAAAGCCAAGAAAAAAGGTTGGCCTTGGGGAATAGCAAAAGGTTTTGATACTTTTGCTCCTTTAAGTGATGTTGTATTAAAAAATAAAGTTGAAAGCCCCCATAATCTTGACATATGGTTAAAGGTAAATAACATTTTAAAACAAAAATCAAATACAAAAAATATGATTTTAACAATTGAAGAGATTATTGAGTTCGTATCAAACATAATGACTATTGAACCAGGGGATCTAATTATGACAGGTACACCTGAAGGTGTTGAGAGAATTAAAAAGGGAGATATTATTAAATCAGGACTCGGCGATATTTGCAGATTAGAAGTAAATGTAGAATAAAAGATTAAAAAAAACCTATAATTTTCTAATAAAATTTTGAGCAAAATAGTTTTAGGACTAGACATTTGTCATTTTTACAAAAAAGATTTAAGTACTATTACTTACAAAAATTTAAGTTGCTATTAATTAGCATGGTAAAGATGAAAGGAGGGATATGATAGATATGAAACATAAACATAGTAAAATTGGAAAATATGGAATTAAATATGAGCCTGTAGAAGGTTATAAAACAAAAGATGGAAGATATATTCCACCTCATTATAAAAAAGTAGAGTTCAAATGGAAAAATAATAACTAATTTCTATTTCTAATAATAAATAATAAAATTTTTTACAAATAGAGATAGCTTTTTAAATAGAGAGATATATATTGATTCTGCAGAGAAACTATGAAACGAGAAAATTGTCCTTTTTGCGGTCATAGATGGGTGAGAAGCTCAAAAGAATCTCCAATAATTTGTCCAAGTTGCCACAGAAAATATTACAGCCAAGAAGAACTTGCTAAAAGACAAAAATAGTTTTTT
>CAYYOO010000039.1:0-3361 GCA_964473335.1 uncultured Thermoplasmatales archaeon | reverse complement strand
CAGATACCTTTATTCGAAGAAAATGAAGATGGAACACTAGAAGAATACAAAAAAGAATAAAATAACTAAGAGGGTAATTTTTGAAAGAAGAATATTCAGATCTAAACAAACTCAGAGAGCAATTTGAAAAAAAACCAAATATAGAAAAAAAAGAAATTAAAAAACCTAATAGAATAAGAAAAAATAGATCAACTAAAGATTATACACTTCAAAAATCATTAATTTTTACAAAAAAATATTCAAAGAAAATTTTTAGAAATATATTTTTAATAACTAAAAAAATTACAAAGACAACAATTAAAATAGTTAAAATAAAAATTGAAAATGCAAAAAAAGAGATTGAGGAGTTTAATAAATTCAATAGAGAAAAAAAAGCCTATAAAATCGTTGAAACAAAAAAAGAAAAAAGAAATAAAATAATTATAGTCCGTAGAAGAGTACCAATCGAAAAAAAAATTAACTTAAAAAAATTAAACTTTAATCCTCAAATATATTATTATCAACTAAAACCAGAAGAAAACAAAATATGTGAAAAAAAGATAATTGGTCATACCAGATTAAAAGAATCAATCTGGGATTTCCCGATGAAAAAATGACATTATTTTTACCAAATCTTAAATAATATTTTTTATTGTCAACACTTGAATGAATTGTGCGGTTTTATTTTCCGGAGGGAAAGATTCAGTCTTTTCTGCATACAAAGCAAAAAAACAAGGCTATAAACTAACTTGTTTGATAAGTATTTTTTCAAGTAATAAAGATAGCTATATGTTTCATACTCCTTCAATTACAAAAGTTAAAAAACAAGCTGAAGTAATGGAAGTTCCAATAATAATTCAAAAAACTGAAGGAAAAAAAGAAGAAGAATTAAAGGATCTTGAAAATGCAATTAAAAAAGCTATTGAAAAATACAGTATAAAAGCAGTTGTAACAGGTGCTGTAGAATCTGTATATCAGTCTTCAAGAATCCAAAAGATATGTGATAAACATAATATCTTATGTTTCAATCCTTTATGGAAAAAAGATCCTGAAAAATATTGGAAAGAACTTTTAGAAAATAATTTTGAAATTATTATAACCGCAGTAGCTGCTGAAGGATTAAGTAAAGAATGGTTAGGGGAAAAAATCGATAACTCAAGTCTTAATAAATTAAAACTAATAGAAAAAAAATATAGAATCCATCTATTATTTGAAGGAGGGGAAGCTGAAACATTTGTTTTAAACTGTCCCTTGTTTAAAAGAGGTTTGAAAATAATAAATAAAAAGATAACAGGCAGTAAAAATTCTTGGAGAATGGAAATTGAAGTAAAATAATAAATAGGATAAAAACAGTAAAAAGAGTTATAAATAAGATATATATTCCAAATGCCTTACTAATAAATACTATGGTGTAAAAATGTCAAGAAAACCAGGCTCGATGTATAGGTACATAAGGGGACAACCACAAACAAGAAAAGAATATACCGGTGGTGTACCCAATCCTCATATCACTCAGTTTGTACTAGGGAACAGAAAAGATGATTTTCAATTAATGGTTCTTTTAAAAGCTGAAGAGAAATGTCAGATAAGACATACTGCTTTAGAATCAGCACGTGTTACAGCAAACAGAGTAGTCGAAAAAAAGATAGGACCTGCAAACTACAGGTTAAAAATAAGAGTTTATCCACATGTAATACTAAGAGAGAACAAACAGGCTACAGGAGCTGGAGCAGATCGTGTTAGTCAGGGTATGCGTGCATCATTTGGCAAAAATGTTGGAACCGCTGCAAGAGTAAAACCAAAACAAGTCATTATGAGTGTTGAAACAACAAAAGAAAATATCGATCATGCAAAAAACGCACTTAGAAAAGCAGCAATGAAGGTTCCTACTCCTTGTACTGTAGAAGTAAAAGAACAAAAATAAAATCTTTTTTACATATATTTAAAGAAAAAGGGAAATACTATCATAAAAAGAATGAATAAGGATACAATAAGTGAAATATGTCCCACGATTTTATCTAATCTCTCTTTTGAAATATCTTTTTTTATCTTTTTTACAAATGCTTTGATATAATCGTTAAACAAGAAACCTCCATCTAATGGAACCATTGGTAATACATTAAAAATTCCGACCATAAGATTTAGCCAGAAAACCCAATATAACAAATTTACAATTCCCCAAAAGACTGGTTCAGGTAAAGCACTGAGTGGACCTGTGATGATATATGCATCTGTAAATGGCGCTGCAAGTGGATTATAACCATTAAAATATCCCATCACCGGAAGTGATATTAAATATAGTATATGATCCCTAGAAGTTGGTAAACTACTTAATAAATCAAGATTTCCTTTCTCATTTACAAAAGAAAAAATCCCTGTTTCACCTTTACCTTTGATATTGCTAATATTTACATTTTCAGTTTTTTTAATATAATTAACTTTATCATCAAGCTCTAAATTTTTATTATAAGTTTTACCATTGTAGATATAAGAAATATTAATCGTGTCATTTGCTTTTGTATTGTTTATTATGTTGCTATAAACTATATATCTCTGTGTTATATCTTTGAACTGTGTAATATCTGTATCATTAATTGATGTAACAATTGCTCCTTTTCTTATTCCCTCTTCAAATGCCGGAGAATCATCATGGACCTCATAGATGGTTAGCCCATTCCCAGGTTGCACGACAGACATAAAAACAAAACTAAACAACAATAAACAGATCAAAAAAACTACAAAATTTGACATAGGGCCTGCTGCAAATACCCTAAGTCTTTTAGGAATAGTAGTTTCTTTTAATTGTTCTTCATCTGGTTCAACAAAAGCACCAATCGGAATAATCATATACAAAATTCCCATTGATTTTACCTTTAGATCACCCGCATAAGCTAGAATTCCATGCGAAAACTCATGAACAACTATTGCAATTGCCAAAGCAACAACAATGTAAACTAAGTATTCCAAAGGTAAAATTGGATTTATCCCAGGTAAAATCAAAGCAAATTCCGGACCAGGTAATTCAGCTCTTCTTTCTGCAGGGATTTCAAACAATATGTTAAATTGCCAGATGAAAAAAAGCACCATCACAATCATCAAAATAAAACAAACTAGAACAGCAATATTTCCATATCCTTTGAAAAATCTTTTTTTACTTGCAATCTTTTTCAAAAAATTAAGACCTTTTTTTGTTTTGAGTAGTAATGCTGGACCGTACAAAGATATTCCATATTTTTCAAGAATACCTGTTTTGTGTAATATTCCAACTATTATAAAGTATCCAAGAAGAATTGAAATAAAGATTAAAAGTCCATCTATCCATGTCATAATTTAGAGCAATGCAATAGTTTTCCATTTATTAAATTTCCCGAAAAGATTAATC
>CAYYOO010000038.1:0-14977 GCA_964473335.1 uncultured Thermoplasmatales archaeon | reverse complement strand
CAAAACTAGAATATTTCAAAAGAATAAATAACTTGATATTTATTTTGGTATAAAAATGGATTTAAATCAATTAAATAATGTGATAAGCAACTGCAGAAAATGTGATTTATATAAAACAAGAACAAATACAGTTCCAGGTGAAGGAAAAAAAGATGCGGATTTATTTTTTATTGGTGAGGCACCTGGTAGAAATGAGGACGTGCAAGGTAAACCCTTTGTAGGAAGAGCTGGCAAAGTTTTAGATGAATTATTGGATTCTATAGATATAAAAAGAGAAGATATTTTTATTGGAAATATTTTAAAATGTAGACCTCCAAAAAATAGAAATCCATATGAAAATGAAATTAAAAAGTGTGTTTTCTACTTAGATAAACAAATCGAAATTATTAATCCAAAGGTAATTGTACCACTTGGAAATTTTGCAACTCAATATATTTTTGAAAAATACAAAATTCCTAAAGATAAGATTTCAAAGGTTCATGGTAAAAAATTTTTAAAAGAAACTATTATTGGAAAATTATACATTATACCAGTTTTTCATCCGGCGGTTGTAACATATAACATCAACAAAATGGATATTATGAAAGAAGATTTCAAAAAAATTTTAAAATATATTTAGTTAAATCCTTTTTTTGACAAAATCGATTAATTGTTCTTTTGTAAATGGTTTTTGTAAGAAATCTTCTTCTTTTGTTGTATCAATATTTTTTTTCTTATTTGGTTGCATAGAAAAAAGGGCAGGTGCTTTTGAACCAGGTAAAGATGAATCAATTAGTATTAAACCAAAATCATCCATCTTTTTTGTATCCATGATTTCAAATGCTTTTTTACTATTTTCAGCAGTTATTACTCTTAGATCATCTTGCTCTAAAATATTTTTTACTTCATCTAAAATATTTTTTTCTTTATCTACAATCATTATGCTTTTCATTTTATCTCTAAGACCTATAATGACTTATTACATCTTAAATTTTTTTAAAAGAGGGGGTAAAGGGAGGGGGTTTTTTGAGATGCAAGAAGAGGTGAATCAAAAAGAATCTCAGTTCCCCTCCACGGTTTGATCCATAATTCTTTTTTTGATTTCTAATATTTAAACATACCTTATAATTCTGTCAATTTGTAAAAATATCTCTTCTCAGTTTTATCGACATTTCACGAATAGCTTTTGTTCACCTGAATAACCACCTGTTTATGCGTTTACACTAAATGTTTATATATTCTGATTTTTCTTTTGATATACAAAACATATAGGAGAGAGGATGGAAAATGCAAGATATGTTTAAGAAAATAGCAAGCTGGTTATTTCTAGTAGGAGTCCTCATAGCAGTGGTTGTCGGTCTATTAGCACAATCTATTTGGCCACCAACAATCGATGCTACGACAGGTGCAATGACTTTGAACTATCCAACATACATAACAATAGCATTAGCCGCATTGGGTTTTGTAGTTGGAATACTATCGTTCTTTGCAATAGGAAACATTACCCATGAAAGAATTCCAACATTTTTGATAGCAGCTCTGATATTAGTTGGAATTGGAGGAATAGGTCAATATTTCTCAAATTTGGATATTGTTGGAACCTACTTTGCAAACATTGCAGCGACAATAGCGATATTTGCAGCACCTGCTGCAGGCTTGTTAGCTATAAGAGCTATTTGGGATGCTGGAAAAACTGAAGACATTGAAAAAGTTATTCCAAAAGTTCCAAAATAAAATAATATCTCTTTTTTTTCTTTTTTTAAATAATTTTTTTTAAAGTTTTTCAATCAATATCTTTATAGAAATACTCTATAGCCCATTTGTACATATTTACAATGGTCATGGTCATTAATCCACCTACAAAACCAATCAGTACCATAACCATCATATTCATTTACTTATGCACCACCCGTTCATTTGAATTAAAAGTTTTTAATAATGATACTTTTCCCTTCATCTTGTTATACACCTCTTCAGCAAGAGATATTATAATGACATAGACTATCTATATCATGTTAATATTTATCGTGCGTACTATTTATATCTTTCTAATAAAAAAACCAATTTGATAAATTTACATAAATATATTTATATTATTATAAAAAGTTTAATTTCTTTTCATACAAGACGTAATATAAAAGATGGATCAAATGTCCATCTTGTACATTACAAGCCCAGAAAGCATCTTGGGAAGAAAATATGTGGATTTTTGAGGCATATGCTCGCTAGCATCAGCAATTGCTTTCAATTCATCAATTTTAGTAGCATTCATTAGAAACGATAAATCAAAATTATTATTATCCACAAATTTAATTGCTTCGTCGCCATCCCTTGTATACTTAACATGATCTTCTAAATTATCTTGATTAATTCCAAATCCATGCTCCAAAACAATTTTATGAAGTATAGAAACATCAAGAGTTCTCCATGTTTCTGATCTTTCAGGTGCAAACTCATCCATCATCTTTTCATCTATTAAAGAAAAAATATAATAATTCTTGGCATTGTACATAGCAAAGACATGTTCATTTTCTGACTTGATTTTTTTCATAATTTTTTCACTTAATTTTTCAGATGAATCTATGTCCATTTTTTCAATTGAAAAATATTTTTCCAGTTTTTTTATGACGCGATCTAAATCTAAATTGTTCATTTTAATTAATCTGTGAGTTGGAAGAATAGATAGACCTTCATCAAACATATTAGCCAATATTACCATCCTGTAATTAAAGGAAGCATCCTCATCAGTAATCCCTGTTTTCTTTTTCATTTCATCAGCAAAATTTATAGCGGTCTGATATCTATGATGGCCATCAGCAATAAATAATATTTCATCACTTAATTTTTCTTTAATTGAATCGATTAGGCTTTCGTTTTCAATTTTCCATAATCTATGATTAAAACCATCATAACCAACTACATCAATAATTGGAGAATCAATTGATTCATCGATTTTTTTCCTAATAAAATCTTCTTCATCAATATATAGAAGTTGAATAGGTTCTAAATTTGATTTGCATGCTCTCATAAGATTTAATCTATCCGCCTTTGGTTTTGAAAGAGTACGCTCATGAGCTTTGACTTTTTTATAGTCAGGATCAAGCTTTAGAAGTACAAAAAATCCATTCATGGTTTTTTCTTTGCCTTCGACTTTGTAAGTTATTTTGTAAGGAAATACGGCTTCTTTATCATTTTTGATAAGTATATTTTCATTAAGCCAATCTTTATAATATTTTTTAGCGCGAATATATCTATTGTTATTTTCGTCATCATCCTTTTTGATTTTGTTTAATATCAATTTAACAAAATTTTTCTCATGTTTATTATACAGCTCATCCTGTAATCCTTCTGATATAATATCGTAAGGTGGTGACATTACATCATCAAGTTTTTCTATTTTTTCTTTGTTATATGTTACTCCTTTGAAAGGTTTAACTTCAACCAAAACTATTTACCTCCAAAACCATTTTTTTATCTGGTATAGCATCATCTAATAAAAATTTAATGTAAATAAAAAGGTGGGAAATAGTTTTAGGACTAGACAGTAAATAAAAAAATTAGAAAATTGTTTATATTATATTATCCAATTACAAAAAAGGGATTAGAATTGAAATATCGTGATTTAATATTGATTTTTGTAACAATAATATTCTTACTGTCGCTAGGTTTTTCATTAGGAGTTAACTCATCTTTCTGGTATTTACCGGTGGGATTTTTTGTTTTATTAGTTGTTGTAGTGTATGAACTCTGGATAAAATAGCCCTTTTATAGTTAATATTAAAAAGAGCTCTATATTTTGTTGAAAGGAAATTTAAATGAACGAAATCTTTGATAGTAAAGAAGAAAAAAATCTTAGAACTATTATAACTGATTACAATATCTGTGATAACTGTATTGGAAGGTTATTTAGGAAAAAAAATATTGAATTAGATAACAAAACAAAAGGGAAAAAAATTAGACAAAAATTAAAAGAAAAGAAGATAAATACAAGTGACTGTTTTATTTGTGAAGGGCTAGTTAAAGAAACTGATAAATTTATTGACCTTTTATACAAACAACTGAAGAATTATGAATTTGAAACTTTTTTAATTGGCGCAAAAATAGATGAAGATATAATTAAAAAAGAGGAAAAAATCCAAGATCTTTTTGATTCTAAATATTCCGAATCAATAAAATCTGAAATTAATAGAAAAATTGGGCTGGCACTTGAATCAAAGTTAGAAAAAGAGGTTTCTTTTGAAAAACCAACTATAATGGCAATAATAGATACGCAGTTCGATGTTGTATCTCTTCAAATAAATTCTTTATTTATTTATGGGAGATATAAAAAATATAAAAGAGATATCCCTCAAACTAAATGGTATTGCAGGATATGCAGGGGAAAAGGCTGTAGGAGCTGTAAATATACTGGTACTTTGTACAAAGATAGCGTCGAAGAGCTTGTAGCTAAATCGTTTTTAGAATTGACAAAAGCTACTGATCAATCGTTTCATGGTGCTGGAAGAGAAGACATAAATGTTAAGATGCTTGGTAATGGAAGACCCTTTGTTTTAGAACTAAAGAATCCTCAAATAAGAAATATAGATCTTGAAAAAATAAAAGAAGAAATCAATAAAAAAAATAAAGAAGTTATTGAAATTTCAAATCTTAGATTTTCAGATAGAAAAGAGATAGCTAGAATAAAACAAAGTAAATTTAATAAGTTATATAGGGTTGTAATTGAGTGTGATAAACCAATAAATATCGAAAAACTTAAAAAGGTTATTAATTCATTAAAGGGAAAAACTATAAAACAGAAAACCCCTTCTAGGGTCGCTCATAGACGAGCTGATTTGGTTAGAAATAAACATATATACAAGTTTGAAATTAAGTCTGTAGATAACACTATAGCAACTCTAGAAGTTGAAACCGAATCAGGAACATATGTTAAAGAATTGATTAACGGTGACAAAGGCCGAACAATTCCTAACTTAAGTGATATGCTCGAAAGTCCCTGCATAGTAAAAAAGCTTGACGTAATAAAGATCAAGGGGGAATAATAATTGGTAAAAAGATCAAAAGGAATAAGAAGTAAAAGTAGAAACATACTCAGAAAAAGAAAAAGAGACGGAGGTATTAAGTCGATTACACGAGCTCTTCAACAGTTTAAAGAAGGGGAATCCGTAAATATTGTAATTGATTCTTCAGTTCATAAAGGCATGCCTCATATAAGATATCACGGTAAAACAGGTAAAATCAAAGGAAAACAAGGTAACTCTTTTGTTGTAGAGTTAAAAGATGGGAAAAAAATTAAATCACTTGTTGTAAGAAGCGAGCATCTTAGGAGAGTGAAGTAAGTTGAGAGATAAAAATAATGAGATGAAACCAGTTTCTCTATCTGATGTAAAAAACAAATTAAACAAAATAAGTAAAGATAGAGAAGAATTACTTTATGAACAAAAAATCGCTCTTGAACATGCTCAAAAATTTGTAAAATTAAATGTAACAGATACAAAAAAACTCATAAAAGATTTATCAAAACTAGATTTTATAAAAGAGATGCATGTTCATAAAATAGCTGATATATTACCAACTACGGTTGATGATGTTAAAACATTATTTGCAAAAGAAAGAATTAATTTAAGTGATAAAGAAATAAAAGAAATAATTAATATTGTTGCAAAATATTATACAAAATAAATTTGGGAGGAATTAAAAGTGGAGGACCATGTATATGTTTTAGATTACTTAGCAAAAGGGAGAGGAGATTTACCTCCACATAAGAGACATCCTACAGTATATGGTATTGGTGAAAGCCAGTTCACACTTTTAGAACTTGTCCCAAAGAAAAATACTGATTTTAATATTGGCGATAGAATATATGTTGGAAAAGACGCGAAAAAAAGAGAAAAAATATTAAAAATAAAAGGCAGAGTTTCCTACAAGGATTTAACTTCGACAGCACACGGTGAAATGCCCTTTGTATTACTTGATGTAATTAGAGATAATGAAAAGAAATTCATTAAATTCTATAACGAAGCACCTGCAATTTCAACTAGATATCATGTTTTAGAGCTTCTCCCAGGGCTAGGGAAAAAAATGATGCATGATATTCTTGAAGAAAGAAGGAAAAAATCATTTACAAGTTTCAAAGAAATGTGTGATCGAATAGATTTTTTAAGAGCACCTGATAAACTTATTGCAAAAAGAGTAGAGCTTGAACTAACTGACCCTGATCAAAAATATAGATTATTTACTCGTCCTCCTGTTTCAAGGAGTCATTATTAGATTATGAAAATTAATCTTGGCCAACATTTTTTAATTGACAAAAATATTGCCTTAAGAGAAGTTGAATATGCTGATATCGGTCGTAATGATACTGTTTTAGAGATTGGACCTGGAAAAGGTATTTTAACAAAAATTTTAGCAGAAAAAGCAAAAAAAGTTATCTCGATAGAGATCGATGAGTTTCTTTATGATTATCTAAAAAAAATTTTACCTGAAAATGTTGATCTTATCCACAGTGATGCATTAGATATCGATTTTAAAAAAATTAAGTTTAATAAGATTGTTTCAAATCTTCCGTTTCAAATTTCTTCACCAATAACTTTTAAGTTTTTAGAAAATGATTTTGACAAAGCTATTCTTATATATCAAAAAGATTTTGCAGAAAGAACGGTAGCACTACCGGGTAATAAGAATTATTCTAATCTAACTGTACATTTGTATTATAGAGCATATTGTGAAATATTAGAACACATCTCAAAAAATTCCTTTAACCCAAAACCAAAGGTAGATGCATCAATTGTAAAACTAATTCCTTTAAAAAGACCTCCTTTTAATGTTAAAAACCCTGAATTCTTTCTAAAATTAACTAGACTTTTTTTCAATCATAGAAGAAAGATGATCAGAAAGATATTAAAAGATAAATATCCAAATATTGATATTTCGGACATTCCTTTTAAAGATAATAGAGTAGAAAAATTATCACCTGAACAAATTGGAAATTTAAGCGATATAATCCTTGAAAAAATTTAATAGAGAAACTTTTTCATTTTGTCTTTTTTCCACAATAACTATTTATATTAGGCAAAATAAAGTATATCCTAGTGGTGGAAAAAAAGGGATTAGGATTATGAAAAAAAGAATTATGGTTGTAGATGATGATCCAGATATTCTGATTACCATTAGAAGAATTTTTGAAAAAGAAGGTTTTGAGGTATACACTGTTGATAGTGGAAAAGACTGTATTAAAGAAATTGAAAGAGGTTTTACCGGTCCAATTCTTTTAGATATAATGATGCCTTTCATGGATGGATGGGATACAATTGAAAAAATTAAAGACAAGGGCCTATCAAAGAAGGTTATAATTTCAATATTAACCGCAAAAGGAACTAGAGACCATGAAAAGATAAGGGGCTTGCAGAACCAAATATATGATTACATAACTAAACCATTTGATGTTAATAAATTAATTAGAAATGTTAAAAACATGAAGATTTAGTTATATATTTTTTAGTAAAATTTATTTACAAAATATTGCTTTTATAAATTGTTTTATATACGGCAATGTTTTCTATTTCCAGCCGTAAAAACCAGGAAATAGTATTGAGAGTGAAGATAATGAAAACGATTTCCTGGTTAAAAAAAAAGAAAAATAAGATTTTAACTCTTTTAATATTTTTAGTATTTTTCCTTTTGTCCCTGGATTTTTGGGGTTGGAATAATTCAAATCCAAGATTTTTAGGTCTACCAATATGGATTTTTTATTTTATTATTCTAACATTTATGCTTTCAATATTTTACTATATTATTTCAAAAAATATTTGGGAGGAAAGATAAATGATTTTTTTAGCTCTCATAATCATTTATTTTATCTTTCTTCTTTCATTAGGTTTCATTGCACATAAACTAACAAAAAAAACACCTGAGGATTATTTTCTTGCAAATAGATCATTTGGTTCGATGATTTTATTTTTTACATTGATTGCTACTAATTTTTCAGCCTTTACTTTTCTTGGTTTTTCTGGTGCTGCATATAAATTTGGCTTCGGTCAATATGGGATTATGGGTTTTGGAACAGCTATTATGGCTATAATGTTTTATGTAATAGGTAGAAAAGTTTGGAGGGAAGGCAAAAAAAATAAATATATCACTCCACCTGAGGTCATCGGTAAAAAACTTAACAGTAAATCATTAAGGCTTTTATTTATGGGAGTAATGGTTATTTTTACAATCCCATATCTAGCAACTCAAGCAATAGGAGCTGGTTTTTTAATTCAGAACATGACAGGGCTCTTTTGGCAGATTGGAGCGGTTGTTACAATTTTAATTATAATGGCTTATGTTTTACTTGGTGGAATGCGTGGTTCAGGTTGGACAGATGTAATCCAAGGAGTGATTATGATTATTGCTCTTTTTTTAGCAGTTGTTTTTATTGCAATAAGTCTTGGTGGTTTTGAAAACGCTAATAATCTAGCATCTAATGCTAGGCCTGAACTATTCAGTAGACCTGGTGGTGATTTTTTTATACCTCAAATCTGGTTTTCTTTTATGTTCTTGTGGATATTTGCGGATCCCATGTTTCCACAAATTTTTTCACGTTTTTATACAGCTAAAAATGAAAAATCATTAAAAACAGCTATGATCTTTTATCCAGTTATTGTTTCTATTTTATTTTTGTTTCCAGTATTAATTGGAGTTTGGGCTCATGGGGCTGGAGTTGTAGTTGAAAACACAGATAACGTCCTTCCAGAGATGGTTAGGCTATATGCATCACCAATATACTCGTTTGTGATGATCGGGGCTCTAGCGGCTCTTATGTCGACTGCTGATTCACAATTGCTTTCACTTTCAACTATGCTTTCTCATGACATTCCTTTTGTAAAAAAGAAATTTTCAGAGATATCAATTGGTAAAATTTTAGTTATTGTTCTTACTTTATTTGCTATAGTTTTTGTTGTAACGGGATATGATACTAGCGTTGGTATTATGGGAACACTTGTAAAAACCACCTTTTCAGGGCTTGCAGTTTTGTGTCCTACTACAATTGCTGTTTTATACTGGAAAAAGGTAACTAAATATGGTTGTATTGCAAGTATCATAATTGGTGAGATGTCAGTATTTTTATATCAATATGAAATCCTACCAAGTTTTGGTTTTTTACCAGCTATTTGGGCTATTTTGGTATCAATTATTGTCTTAGTAATTGTAAGTATTGTTACTAGAAAAAAATAGATTACTTTTCAACTACTGCAAAATAATTATCAAAATACTTCTTTGAAGCAATTTTTACGGGTTCAAACTTTTTTATTTTCAGATCTGCTTTTTTTAGATCCTCTATAAATTCTTCTTCACTATACAGATGATAAAATCTAGAGACATTCAAATTGTCCTGCCTCCAGTATATTTCTATATCTCCAAATTCACTATTATCTTCCTTTTTATTTTTTTTAAAATTTTCTCTAAATTTTTCTTGTTCACGAGACCATACCGATATCATCGCAGATCCA
Organism: uncultured Thermoplasmatales archaeon; assembly: GCA_964473335.1. Classification (GTDB taxonomy): domain Archaea; phylum Thermoplasmatota; class E2; order DHVEG-1; family DHVEG-1; genus CAYZTD01. The sequence continues at coordinate 5,507 of CAYYOO010000038.1, read as the reverse complement.
TTTTTTTTAAGTATTCTTTTCACTTCTTTTAGTGATTTAACCCTATTTTCTTTGTGCTTTATATTATGTAGAGCTGCAATGTAGAGTATTGAGTCGATTTTCTTATCATCAATAGCAATATCAATTAGATTAGATTTGATTAATTCTACATTGTCTATATTTTCTTTTTTTAATTTCGCTCTTACAATTTCTAATAATTCAATAGATATATCTAGCCCAATTGCTTTTTTAAAATACTTAGCTGCTGGAATTAGATGTCTTCCATTTCCACATCCTAAATCAGCAAAAGAATTTTCTTTTGATTGATTCTCTATGTAATTTATACATATTTGCCAGGGTCTCTTTCTTGTTTTATCAAAACTAGTTGCAATTTTATCCCAAGTTTTTTCTGAATCCTTAAAATGATTATTATCCATTCTTATTCCACATAGATTGCTGGCCTTAAAGGCTGGGCAAAACGCGATTTGTTTTCTGGATCATATTTGTCTTTTTCTTCAGAGCTATATATTTCAATCTTACAGTCAAAGATATTTTGAATATATTCCTTTGAATCATTTAAATAATTTTTTTCACTAATTTCAACTTGGTATCTATTTTTATCTGAGTCGTTTAGTTTCATTATTTCTTGAGGGAGTTTTTTTACAAATTTTGAAATCTCTTTACCGTACTTTTTTAATTCTGGTTTTGACATTAATTCTTTCATGAGTATACCAATATTTAGTTTTCCTTCTTCTGACATTTTTATTGCTTTTTTATAAACATCTTGTTTCCAGTTTTGAGAGGTATATATTATTACCTTTTTTGGTTTAATATTAGTAACTTTTAGAATTTCAGTTATATCCTTTATTGTTTCAGATAACAAGTATTCCCCTGTTTCTTGTTTCTCATGTACCTCTTCTTTTGAAAATTCTGGATATTTTCTACAGGAAACAAAATTATCTTTGTGTTCATGCCATAGTTCTTCAGATAAGTGAGGTGTGATAGGGGTCATAAGAATTATCCATTTCTCAATAAAATCATTCAATGTTTTTTTATCTGCACCTCCTCTTTTGATATACCATTGAAGGTTTTTGTTACATTCGAAGAATATCTCATTAGTAGCTACTCTTAAATCAAAATTTTCAAATGCCTTTATTGTGTTATTTATTGTTTTTTGTAGTTTGCTATTAAGCCATAGATCAAGATTTTCGTCTTTTTTATTTTTAAGGTTTTTAATTTCTTGTATTCGTTTATAGATGTTTGCAATTCTTGTTTTATATTTTATGACTTTTTCAGGGTCCCATTCAATATCAACAAAAGTTGATCCAACATGTGAATAATATAATCTCATAGCATCCACACCATATTTTGTTGCTGCTTCTGCTATGTGTTCTGCTCCACCTTTGGATTTACTAATTTTTTCTTTTCCCTTTTGTGTTACCCACCAGTGTACAAATATTCCTTTTGGTCTTTTTTCTTTTGGCATTATTGCAACATGATTCATTAAAAATACCGGGAAATGAACAGTTTTATGTTCTTTTCCACCTAAGTTAATATCAACTGGATACCAATACTCAAAATCCTCTCTGATTTTTTTCCAGATCTCATTTTTTGCTTGTCCATATCCAAGAAACACATAATCGAAGAAGTGTTCATCCATTTCTTTAGCTTTAATTTGTCCTTTGTTTACATATTTAGATATTATATAGTAAGCTGGATACAAGGTTGAATCAGATATTGGTTCTACTATCCATTCTTTTTTAAAGGGAAACTCTGTTCCAAGCCAACTGCCTTTTCTTATACATGCTCTATCGGTAAACCAATCTAAGATACCAGGTAGTTCTTTTTTGTATTCTTCAGGAAAGATATTCATAGTTTTTACATGATCTTTTGTTTTGTTTGTTAGTTTTTCATCACTGTATTTTATAAACCATTGGTCAGGTATTTTCTTGATTATTACTTTTTTGTTACATCTGCAGATTACTTCTTCAGAAAATTCCCTCATAATGGTAGCATCGTTATTATTTATTAGCTCATCTTTTACTTGATCTTTAATTTCTGATACTTTGATACCTGAAAAATTTTCACATTTATCATTTAAAACTCCAGTGTGAAACTCTTTTTTATAAACTTCTTCAGTAGCTATGTCTAGTTTATCTTCTTCTTTTTGACTTTTGATATTTAGTTTTTCTGTAACTTCTTTAGCTGGATTTTCTCCGAAGTCTTTTACATCAATTATCGTAATTGGTTTTATATCTGTTGAAAGTTCTTTTAGGGCAATATAATCATAGGGTGCATGGGCAGGAACAGACATTACTATCCCCGTTGCTACATTTGGATTAGCAAAAGGACCTTGGAGAAGTGGAACTTCTCTATTGATCTTTGGAACGATACATGTTTTTCCTATTAGTTTTTGACCTTTAACTTTCTTGTTCAATTTTTTTACATTATCTTTTTGATGGGATATTTTTTCTAGTGCTTCTTTAGATAGTATCCATATTTCTTTATCGATTTTAGCTAGTTCGTAGTCTATTTCTGGGTTAATCCACATATTAGTGACACCATAGATTGTTTCAGGTCTGAGAGTTGCAGCTGGAAGGATTTTCCCATCTTTCATTTTGAATTTTATGACTGTAAATTCCTGTATTTCTGCTCCTCCTCCTTTGGAAATATCTGTTTCTGATTTGTCTACTGCGACAGGCCCACAATTAGGACAAAAAGGAGCATAATGTGGTTTTTTTGTTAGTAAATCTAGTTTTTTCAGTTTAAAAAACTGCCATTTTATAAATTTTTTATAGCCATCAGAAATTGTGCTCATTATTCTTGAATAATCAATTAAATACCCAAACTTCTTCCAGTAGTCATTTATGTATACTTCTGAAAAATATTTAACCACTTCATTAGGGTCTTTTAATTTTTTTATAAATTTATCATCAAGTCCATACTCTTTAAGCATCTTTATTGTTTTTGAATCATTTCTCTCAATTTTTTTAGCAAATCCAATTGAAGGAATACCTGATGCATGAAAACCAGCTGGAAATATCACATCATATCCAGTCATTCTTTTGTATCTAGAAATTATGTCACAATAAGTAAATCCTCTCATATGACCCACATGAAGATAGCCAGAGACTCCAGGGTATGCAAAATGTATGAAGAATTTTTTATTCTTGTTTTTATTTGCTTCATATATCTTTTCTATATACCATTTTTTCTGCCATTTCTCTTCGATTTTTACATAATTGTATTCATTAGATGTCATTAGATATCTTTTTGGAAATGAAAATTAGGTTATAAATGCTTTTTCTACGAATTGTTAAAACTGTTGAAATGTAAATATAACACATCATATTTAAATATGATTAATTACAAAGTATAACGTGTAAGGTGGTGAGAAAAATATGAAAATAGCATCTGAAGTAACAAGCAAGAACCAACTAAACGAGCTAAAATCGGTATTAAAAGTTTTCATGTTGAAAAACAGGATACAGCAACTCGCAGAATTATCAGTTATTTACGATCTAACAGAAGATTTCAAAAAAGCAAAATAATCAGGTAGATAGAGCAATTATTTCTCACTACCCTCTTCTGGCTTTTCTTCTTTTTTTGATTTTGAAGGAATGATTTTTTTAATTTTACTAATACCGCCAAATTTACTTTTAATCTTAGACATTTTCGAATCAGATTTTTCTTTTGATTTATTTTTTCTACTAAAAATATTTAACACATTTTTTAGATTTATCTTTTTCTGTTTGCCTTCTTTTTCCTCTTTAATTTTTAAATCAAGATTTACTAAATTTCCATTGTCGTTAAAACCTATATTAAAAATTGCAGGATCTAATGGATGTCTTGAGGTATTTTCTTCATTCGACCTGTTAAATATATTTGGTCTTTTTATATCTAAGATTTTTTTAGGCTTATCAATATTTTTTTCTTCATTGAATTTATTTAAATCGACCTCATAGATCTTATCTTCTTTCTTTTTTTTATCGGTTTCAATATCAACATCAATTTTTTCAAAATGTCTGATTTCATCTAACATACTGATGATTTCTTGATGATTCTTTACAGAATTATCTTTATCAATTAAATCCATATTTATTCTATCCCAAATCAACCCTCTAATTCTCAAATATCAAACAAAAATATCTTTTATCATATATAAAGTTATTATAAAAAATATGAATAAGCTCTAAAAGTTTTAATATGACTAAAATATATCAATTATTTAGATGGAAAATATGAGTGATGCCTCGTCTTACAGTTTTTTAAATGATAAAAAATCAAAAGATAAAACTATTGAAGAACTTGAAGCTGAATTAAGTAAACTAAGAAATGAACTGCAAGAAAAAAAAGTTGAAAAAACGGTTGAAATTAAAAAATTAGTTCAAGATAGAGCAAGATTTATTGATAATCTAAGCCATGATCTAGCAACGCCATTGACTCCTCTTATTTCTCTTCTCCCGATAATTGTAGAAGATGCTGAAAATGAAAATGTAAAAAAACTTGCAGATAGTTGTTTGAAAAATGTAAAATACATAAAAAGAGTAATTGAAAATGCTAGAGAACTTTCAGATATTTCTGCTTCAAATTTATTACTAAAAAAAGAAAATTTATATGATGTTGTAAATGATATAATAAACAAATACAAGACGATTTTTAACAGCTATAAAATAAAAGTTGAAAGTGACATCGATAAAGAAGTATATATAAAAACAGACAAAACACGATTTATGGAACTTTTCGATCATTTGATATCAAACTCTGTTAATGCTATGCCTAAAGGTGGAAAAATTCATTTTTCATCCAGAGAATTAAAAGATAATAAAGAAGATTTCATTCAAATAAATGTTTCTGACACAGGAATAGGCTTAAATAGAGATCAAATAGACCGAATATTCAATGAATTCTATAAAGTAGATGAATCCAGACATAAACTAGATTCTACGGGCCTGGGTCTTACAATATGCAAAAAGATAGTTGAAAAACATGGCGGTAAAATATGGGCAGATAGCCATGGAAAAGGCACTGGTACAACGATAATCTTTACTCTACCTAGTTCTCAGAGCATTTATTCAAGGAGTTTTTAAGTATTAGCCTATCTAAACAAAAAATGAAAGATTTTAAATAATGGCTCTATATTGTGGCACTTGGGGAGAGGCAAGTTATGCTTGAATTAAAAAGTAAATATCAAAATACGCCACAGTTTGGAAAATTAGAACTTGTTGATAAAGAAATGTTTTTTATATCTTTCAACAACAGAGATAATTAGATTAGAGATGTAAAAAGATCTTGGGCTATATCAAAAACGCCCATTACATCTAAACCAAACAAAATAACAAAAAATAAAACTATAACTATTAATATTTTAATTGCAAATTTAATCAATTTCCAAATTATAAATACTGCAATAATCCCTATTAAAAAAAGGATGTATAAAGGTATTTCCAAACCTATTATGCTCATATAATATTACCACCTATACATGTTAGATACAGGTTATAAGTTTTTTTAAAAAACAAAGATTT
>CAYYOO010000037.1:0-15042 GCA_964473335.1 uncultured Thermoplasmatales archaeon | reverse complement strand
AAAAAACAAAGATTTCATAAAAACATACAAAAAACCCTCTCATATTACAGATATTGTGTACCTTGAAATAGATAATATCAAAAAACAGAAAATACAAAAGAGAAAATACCAGATAACTATTGCAGAGTCAGCTAAAAAGAAAAACACTCTTGTAGTGCTACCCACAGGTCTTGGAAAGACAATTATTGCATTAATTCTTATTGCAGAACATCTAAAAAATAAAAACAAAAAAATACTATTTTTATCTCCCACTAAACCTCTTGTTAATCAGCATTCAAATTTTTTAAAAGAAAATCTTAAAATTAATAAGGAAAACATTAAAATTTTTACTGGTGAAGTATCTCCAAACAAAAGACAAGAAATTTGGAAGAATACTAAAATAATTGTTTCAACTCCTCAAGTTATACAAAATGATTTAATATCTAAAAAAATCAATCTAAATGATGTTTCTTTCATTGTATTTGATGAATGTCATCATGCTGTTGGAGACTATGCCTATGTCTTTATTTCAGAGATGTATAATAAGCAAAGTAAAAAACCTCATATTTTAGGAATGACTGCTTCTCCAGGTAGTGAGATTGAAAAGATATTTGATGTTTGTAAAAATCTAAATATTAAAAATGTAGAGATTAGAACAAAACACGATCCTGATGTAAAACCATATGTTCATGATTTAAAAATCAAATGGAAAGAAATAACGATTCCAAAGGATTTTTCCTATTCGATACAACTACTAAGAAAGGCTTTATCAGATAGAATTAAAAAATTAAAGAAAATAAATATTCTTGAATCCGGATCAATATCAAATATTAATAAGACAAAACTTCTTGAAGCGCAAAGAAAGATTCAAAAAGAGATAAAATCACGGACTAATCCACCTAAAATACTATTCAAAGCCGCAAGCATACAAAGTGAAGCAATGAAGATATATTATGCCCTTGATCTAATTCAAACACAGGGTGTTAATTCATTTCTTAATTATTTTCAAAGGATGAGAGACGAGTCTCAATTAAAGAAAAGTACCAGATCTTCTAAAACTCTTATGAGAGATAATGATATCCTTGAGGCTATCATTCATGCTAAAAATATAGATATCGAGCATCCTAAGATTAATGAAATAGAAAAGATAGTTAAAAACCAAATCAGTAAAAATAGTAGTTCAAAAATTATTATTTTCACTCATTATAGAGATACCTCAAAATATATTACAAATAGACTCGAAAAAATTGATAATATCAAACCAAAACGATTTATCGGTCAGGCAGTTAAAAAAGGAGATAGAGGATTAACCCAAAAAGAACAATCAGAAATAATTGAAAAATTCAGAAAAGGCAGCTACAATGTCTTAGTTGCAACATCAGTTGCTGAAGAAGGACTTGATATCCCTAGTACAGACCTAGTTGTTTTCTACGAACCAATTCCTTCTGAGATAAGATTCATCCAGAGGAGAGGAAGGACTGCAAGAAAAATGCCTGGTGAAGTTATTATTCTAATTGCAAAGAACACACCTGACCAAGGCTATTATTGGTCTGCTAAACGAAAAGAAAAAAGGATGCATAGAGAACTGAGTAATATCAGAAACAAATTAGATAAAACATTTGAAAATGCTGATCAGTTTTATAAAGAGCAAACAAAAGAAAATAAATCACAAAAAAAATTATCAGATTACAATAAAAATTCCAATACAAAAGTAATTATTGATCAAAGAGAATATAGATCAAATGTAGCAAAAAAACTAACAATCAAAGGTGTAGAAATTGAACCAAAACAGTTAGATGTTGGTGACTATGTATTATCATCAAGAATCGGAGTAGAAAGAAAAAATGTTGATGATTTTCTAGAATCACTTATCAAAAACAAACTTTTCAAACAAATATCAAGATTAAAAAGCGCATATTCAAGACCACTTCTTATTTTAGAAGGTGAGAACGTACTTACTAGAAGAAACATCAATCAAAATGCAATATTTGGTAGTCTTGCATCCATATCAATAGATTATGGAATTCCAATTATCTCAACCCATGATGAAGAAGAGACAGCTGATTTACTTAGGGTCATTGCAAATAGAGAACAAAAAAAAGATAAAAAAAGTGTCTCTATAAGAGGAGAAAAAACACAGATGTCAACTCAGGAACAGCAGCAGTTTTTAGTTGAAGGACTGCCATATGTATCTTCAGTTCTTGCAAAGAGATTACTTTATCATTTTGGAAATATTAAAGATATTGCTAATGCATCAGAAGAAGAACTTACTGAAGTTAAGGGAATTGGCGCTCAGATTGCAAAAGAAATTATCGATATTTTGAATAAAGAGTACCTAAATGATTGATTTTTTCCCAAATATTTTTATTTAAAACCTTTATACAGTGCTGAAGTATTAAGTTAATTATATGGTGATTTGCTATGTCAACAGACGATAAAATTCAACAAATATGCGATGGTCTAGATATGCTTAATGAAGATAATTCAATACCCCGAAACATAAGAAGGGGAGCTGAAGAAGTAAAAACATTACTTTTAAATGATAATGATGAACTTGATGTAAGAGTAGCTACAGCATCTTCAAGACTAGATGATATGGCAAACGATCCAAATATACCCCTACATGGGAGAACCCTTATTTGGAATATAATGAGTGTACTTGAGGAGATAGCATAAATTTAAGATTTATTTTAAAAGATTTTTTTTACAATAAAATATATAAAATAGTAACATCTAATTAATTGGAAGAGGAAATATTTATGATACGAATTGGTCCAGCTGGAATACCATTATCATGTAAAGGCAGAACAAACAAAGACGGTCTAGTTTACACACAAGAAGTACTTGATCTAAATGCAATGGAGGTCCAGTTTGTTCGAGGGCTTTATGTAATGGAAGATGAAGAAGCAAATTTTATGAAAGAATTTTCTGAAGATTTTGATATCGAGCTTCACGTACATGCACCATATTACATTAATTTAGCAGGAACTGGTGAAGAACTTGATATCAGTATTGATAAAATCCTTCATTCAGCTAAAATTGCGGATAAAATGGGGGCAAAGACAGTTGTTGCTCACCCCGGGTTTTATGGAGAGGATTCTGAAAAAAAAACCATGAAAAAAATAACAAAAAGTGTTAAAAAAATCCAATCAGGTTTAAAGAAAAATAAGATGAAGGCAAAACTTGGTCTTGAGACAATGGGTAAACAAAAGGTTTTTGGAAGCCTTGATGAGATACTTGAGATATGTAAAAATGTAAAAGGAGTTTTTCCAGTAATAGGCCTTGGACATATTCATGCTAGAAGCAATGGTTGTCTTAAAAAAAGAGAAGATTTTGAATTGATTCTTGACAAAATAGATCAACTAAAGCTTGATAAATATTTAATTCACTTGACTGGTGTTTTGTATGAAAATGGTAATGAATATTATCATATTCCAATTAAAAAAGGCGATATGCCAATTAATCCTTTAATTGAATATATTCTTGATACCAAAAAAGATGTAACTTTTATCTCTGAATCCCCGCTAGTTGAGCACGATGCAGTATATATCAGGCTTCAAGTTGAAAAAGCAATTATGAAAAGAGTAGAAAGAGAAGAGGCTGATTTCAGGGATTTATCGGAGATTATATGAGTGAAAAACCTGTATTTAAAAAATCTGTTGAATATATACAAAAAAAAATAAAATATAATCTTTCTACTGTTTCTCAAGATGAAATTAATAAAGTTAAAAAACTTTTTTTAAAATCTAATAGGATTTTTGTTTATGGTGCTGGAAGATCAGGACTTGTTGCAAAGGCATTTGCTATAAGACTTGTTCATCTTGGATTTCAAACATTTGTTGTAGGTGAAACAATTACTGCACCAGTTAAAAAGGGAGATCTTGTTGTTATTGTTTCTGGGTCAGGTGAAACAATTCCAGCTGTGATGACTGCTGATATTGCAAGTAATCTTGATGCTTATGTTATTTCTATAACTGGTAAGAAAGATTCTGGTATAGCAAAATACGCTAATATCACTCTTTTTATTTCAGCTGAGTGTAAGGATAAAGAAAGAGGAAGATATGCACCACTTGGAACTTTATTTGAGGCAAGTGTATGGGTTCTATTGGATGGGTTTATTGCAGATCTTATGGTAGAAAAAAATGAAAACGAAGAAGATATGCGCGGTAGACATGCAACTCTTGAGCAATGAATAATTTTTTTTAATAAATTTGAATAAGTTTTTTTACTTATAATCACATTTAGCCAGGATGTTTCTTGGGCCCTTAGGGTAGCTTGGCATCCTTGTACCTTGGGGTGGTATAGACCCGAGTTCAAATCTCGGGGGGCCCATTATTTTCATTTAAAAATTCATTAATTTTATATATTTAGAAGTTTATATATATAAATTGATTAAATGTCTTACAGAGAGAACTTTAAATCATTTATACCCTCTAAAGTTGAGATTCCAGAATTAACCCTCAGAGCAATGCTTGTTGGAGCAATATTAGCAATAGTTCTTGGCTCAGCAAATGCTTATTTTGGTTTATATGCAGGAATGACTGTTTCAGCGGCAATCCCCGGTGCAGTTCTTTCCTTTGCTATATTAAGACCATTCAAAGGAACAATTTTAGAAGTTAACATTGGAATGATGGGTGCAGCTGCAGGTACTGCTTTGGCTGCTGGAGTTATTTTTACGATTCCAGCGATGGTATTACTAAACGCTTGGACAGAAATTCATTATCTAGAAACAACAATTATTGCAGCACTTGGTGGTATACTGGGTGTTTTATGGATGGTTCCTTTGAGAAGAGCATTGATAATCAAAACTGATCTGCCATTTCCAGAAGGGGTAGCTGTTGCTGCCGTATTAACAACAACAGTAAGTGATTCAAATGGAAAGAAAAAAGAAAAATCTGGAGTAAAAGCTATTTGGCTATTATTAGGTGCCATTCTAGGTGCTTCATTAAAATATGCTCAAGTTGGCTTACATCTAGTTTCTGGAAGAATACAAAGAATAATTAGTATAGGAAAATATAGTATTGGTCTTAATCATAATGAAGGTTTTTTATATGGTGGTATTGCAACATCACCAGCTTTACTAGGTGTAGGTTGGATTATCGGGCCAAAGATTTCATCTTTTGTATTTGTAGGAGGACTTATTGGATGGGTAATAATTCTACCACTTGTTGCCTTAGCAACAGGTATTCCAACGCCAAATATGGCTGATCCTGATGTTTTAAGTAATGTAATGAGCCTAGGAAGAGGAGATCTCGAACTAGGAAAACTACTATGGGGCTTTTTTGAGATATGGGGCAAATATATTCGATATATCGGTGTTGGAGCAATGGTTGTTGGTGGTCTTTACACAATATTCAAACTTCGAAATAATCTAGCTGATGGAATTAAAGAAGCAGTGATAGGTATAAAAAGTGGTCAAGAAGAATCAAAACTTAGAACAGATAAAGATTTAAATTTCAAATATGTTTTTCTAACAATAGGTGCTTTAACAATACCAGTGTTTTTAGTTTATGTATGGATCTCAAATAATTATTTTGTATCTGGTGTTATGGCTATTTTTGCAATATTATTTGCATTTATTGCTAGTGCTATTGCTGGTTACATGGCCGGCCTTGTTGGCTCTTCAAATAATCCAACGTCAGGTGTTACAGTTTCAATTTTGTTACTTACTTCCTTGATATTATTTGGACTTGGAATGGGTGGAAGTACAGCTGCTTTTGGTATTGCTTTGTTAATTGCAGCTGTGATTGCTTGTTGTGCGGCTATATCAGGGGATGTACTTCAATCAATGACTGCAGGTCAAATGATTGGTGCAACACCATACAAGCAACAAATAGCTGAGCTTATAGGCATTCTTGCAGCAGCACCAGTACTAGCATTTGTAGTTCAAGCTCTTGATAAAGCATATGAAATAGGCAGTACAAATCTACCAGCCCCACAAGCCTTTCTAATGAACGGTGTGGTGAGAGGAGTTTTAGGTGGAGAGATGGTATGGCCGTTTGTTTTAGTTGGAGCGGTACTAGCTTTTGTATTGATATTAATAAATATACCTGTTTTACCTGTTGCTATAGGAATCTATCTTCCTTTTTCTCTTGCAACACCAATATTCTGTGGAGGAATTATCCGTTATTTTACAGATAAGATAATTAAGAAACATTATGGTACTGATGGTGAAGAATTAAGTGAATGGGAACTAGCGATAAAACAAACCAAGGTTAAACCTAAAGAAAAAATAATTCGAACAGGTCTATTGTTTACTGCAGGTTTAATTGCTGGAGAGGCTTTAACAGGTGTAATCGTTGCATTTTTGATTATCTCAGGATTGAATTTAGTAATATTTGATATTCCACCTGCCTTACCTGGTTTGTTACTATGGATATTTATTGCATTATTAGTTTTCTATATACCTCTAAGGGAACTATATAACAAGAAAAAATAATTTTTATTTCTTTTTTTTACTTCTTTTAATTATCTTATTATCAATCTGTTTACCTAATTCCTCAGTTATTTTGTCAAATTTTCCTTTTTTAATCAGGCTGACACCAAATAGAGCAGTTATTATTCCAAAAATTGTACTTATCAAAAGACTAGTTAAAACACCTTCGACACTTGTTTGTTTTCGTCCAAATATCTTAAACCATTTGATAAACTCAAGAACTACTGCTGAAGCCATAGTTGTAACAACTACAACAAAAGCCATTGCATATTTATCCATTATAAGGCCATCCCAATAAACATGCAAGATATAGATTATTGCAAATGAAAAAAATGCAATTAGTATTGAAAAAAGAACCTGAGTCATAATTACAAAACCAGGAATTATTTCATATGCATTTAGAAGGATTCCTGCTGTGTTTAGGCTGAATACAGTAGCTATTAATATATCCACTGACCATGGAAGATCAAAGGTCGGACCTTTATTGACTAAATATGGAAAAACAGTAATTATAATTCCCACAATACATCCAATCACCCATAACCATTGCTCTGCAATTATAGATAAAATCAAGGTTATAATTATCACAAGCATTGTAATATAAAAGGCAATAATCTCAGGTTTTGGTTGATTTAGTTTCATAAGAATGAAATGTAATCTTTTTTATATGAAATTATTGGAATAGTAATTTATATTTCAAATTTGATAAGCCTATAGATAAAATGGATGATGATAAAATAGCAGAATCAGATAAAGATTGGAAAAAAATTCTAACAAAAGATGAATATAATATCCTTAGAAAAAAAGATACTGAGCCACCCTTTTCTGGAAAACATTTAAAAAACAAAGATAAAGGCATATATCTTTGTAAAGGATGTAAAAATAAACTATTTTCTTCAGATGCTAAATATGATTCTGGTTCGGGATGGCCTAGTTTTTTTGATGCTATTAACAAAGATTCAGTAGAATTAAAAAAAGATTTTTCTTTTAAAATGAATAGAACTGAAGTTATTTGTAAAAGATGTAAGAGTCATCTTGGACATTTTTTTGATGATGGACCTAAACCCACTAAAAAAAGATATTGTATAAATTCGAAATCTTTAGATTTTTTAAAAGAGTGATCAACTATACAGCAATGTTTATATCTAATTTATCTGCTAGTTCTTTGTATCTATTTCTAATTGTTACTTCAGTTACACCTGAAGTATCAGCGATTTCTTTCTGTGTCCTTTTTTCACCTGATAGAACTGATGCCATATATAATGACGCAGCAGCAAGTCCAATAGGGCCTCTGCCACTAATTAACTCTCTATCTGTTGCTTTTTTAAGTATGTTTTTTGCTCTTTTTTTGGTACCAGCGCTGAGTTCTAGTTCATTACAGAATCTCTGCAAATATTCTTTTGGTTTTGTAGGTCTAAGATTTAATTTTAGTGATTTATTAAGATGTCTATAGTTTCTCCCTATTTCTTTTCTTTTGATACCTGTTTTTTGACTTATTTCATCAAGTGTCCTTGGGAGTTGATACTGTCGGCATGCTGCATATATAGTAGCTGCAACTACTCCATCTATACTTCTACCGCGGATTAAATTTTTATCCATTGCTTTTCTATAAATAATAGCACAGTTCTCTCTAATTGATCTTGGTAAATTTAGAGATGATGCCATTCTATCAAGGTTTCTTAATGCTTCCATTAGGTTTTTTTCTTGATATTGGCTTGTTCTTAGCCTTCTCTGCCATTTTCTTAATCTATATACTCTTGCTCTATTTCTGTTTGGTATTGACCTTCCATAGAAATCTCTATTTTTCCAATCGATTGTTGTAGTTAATCCTTTATCATGCATAAGAGGTGTTGTAGGCATTCCGGTCCTTGCTCTTTTTTGTCTTTGTTCGCTGTCAAAAGCTCTCCATTCTGGCCCGTAGTCTATTAGGTCTTCATCTATCACTAAACCGCAACCTTTACAAACAATCTCAGCTCTGTTATGATCTCTAAATAGCTTTTTTCCTTTGCATTCAGGACATTTTATAACTTCTTCTGTAGAATTAATTTCTTTAGTTTTCATAATTCTCTTCCCACTACTTACTATACATGTATATATACTTCTATATAAAGTTTTTCCCAAATCTTATCAGAAAATGACGATTTTAAAATAAAAAACCTTATAACATATTTTATGCTAACAAAGATTGAGACTTATTTACATGGAAAAATCAAGTGGAGCTGTAATATTTAAAAACAATAAATATTTACTTTTGAAATATTCTTCAGGACATTGGGGATTTGTAAAAGGACATATCGAGAACAATGAAACAGAAAAACAAGCTCTTTTTAGAGAAGCAAAAGAAGAAACGGGTCTTAAAAAAGAAAACTTAGATATAAAGAATGGATTTAAGGAAAAAATTAGCTATTACTTTAGAATGAACAATAATACAATTTACAAAGAAGTAATATTTTTTGTCGTAGAATCAAATACTTATGAAATTAAATTATCTCATGAACATATTGATTATATATGGCTTGAATATAAAGATGCTTACGATAAACTCACCTTTAAAAATACTAAAAATGTAATAGAAAAAGCAAAAAAATTTTTAGAAGATTAAAATAGATATTTTTTTAATCGAAATAAACTTAGAAAATTAAAAATTTTATTTTGTGTTTTGGTCTTTGGACAGGAAAATCTAAATTGTCCCCATTCACTCCACCTATCTTCAATATTTGGATTATCTGTAGCATGTGCTTTGAAGATATATTCACCAGTTAATAATGGTTTATAATTAAAAGAAACTGTTTCACCTGAATTTCCTACAACAACTATTGGCTCATTTACAATTCTTCCATCACAAAAAGTTATTATCACATAATATATCTCATCATCCTCTTGATCCTCTGATACTATATTATATTCCTTATTTTCACCTGATTTAATTTTTTGAGGTCCCGTTATCACTGGTGTACTGGGTATTTCATTTTCAGGTAAACTCTTCATTGTTTTAAACTCCCAAGTATCACCCTCAGTTGTTTGTCCTTTATCATCATATGCAACAACTTTCCAGTAGTATTGGGTATTTTTATCTAATATTCCTGAAAACCAGCTATCATATTCAATATTTCTTATTAATAAATCATCTTCAATAAGAGGTTTATTTTTTCCTAGATAAACATCATAAGTCACAGTATCACCGTCAGGATCTCCACCATCCCAACCTAGATTCATAGCTATAAAACATTTATTTGCACCATCAAATGGTGATGGATTACTGGGTTTATAGGGTGGCATGTTATCAGTAGGTTCTTTTTTTGTACTAAAAGTCCACAGCGGACCATCGATTGTATTACCATTATCATCACGTGCAACTATCTTCCAAAAATACTCTTGGTCATATTCAAGAGTACTTAGATCATAAGAGGTCTTTGAAGTAGTAGCAATATACGACGGATCATTATTTTTTGCAAAGTATATATCGTATTCAACAGGATCGTCCTCTGGATCACCTCCTGACCAGGATAGATCTACATTAATATCCTCACTTTTTGAATTATGTGAAGGTGTAGGATTACTTGGCTCATATGGTGCATTATTTGAGCTTGCATGATTTGTGTCTTTTAGATCCATATAAAACTCAGAGGTTATCTTATTTCTACTACCCCAATCAATAACTTCATTTAACTTTACAAGAAAACCAGCATCCGCTGAATAATATAATTCAGAAGGATCACCCCAGGTTCCACTAAGTTTTGCCGTTTCATATGTTCCAGCAGGAACAGTAACATATTCAATTCCTTTTGTTATCATATAATCATTAAAAATCATAGATCCATGATAATCATTACTATACTGAATCGGCCAGAAATAACCCATTTCAATATAAGCATCGAGAGTTGCTTCTTCAATATTTACAGGCCATTCATCATTATCAGGATAAATTGGAAAATCTAAGAAATTAAAACAAGGCTTAAAACCCATGTCCATTGTAAATAAGAAAGGTAATCCTCCAACTAAAGGTAGAGAGAAACTACCTTCGATTCTAAACTTAAATAGAGTTGGTGCAAGATTATCAGTAGTTAAATATGCCTTACCTCCAAAATTTGCATCTAAATCACCTAGATTAAAAGCACCTAATAAAGAAACCTCACCCAAGCATCTTCCATCAAGATCAAGTACATATTGTTCCACACCATTTTTTACTTTAATATCGATGACTGTAGCCTTCAAATTTTTAATAAGTCCATCTAAATGAAGAGTTCTTCCATCATTTTTATCATATGCATCAAAGACAAACCTAGAGTCATATTTCCAGTAATCATCATTGCTCCATTCTGGAACATAGATAGGCGAGCTCATTAAATTTGACTTAATAATATTTCCAGAACTCTTATCAATAGATCTATCATTACTTACTACTGATGCATTAGTAACAAAACTAGAAAATAATAATAAAATTGATAATACGATGATGAGGGTTTTTTTAATCATTTTTCCCGCTCTTTAAAAATTTAAATTGATATAGTATTTATAAATTTTTTTATATTTGTTAATATAAAATAAAAGTGATATTTAATATAATCTCATTAAACAGGAGAAGAAATTAAAGTATAATAAAAAATTATATGTTAATATTTCTAAAAGAATTAAATACAGAAATTATTTTGGATAGATATGTACCTATAGATATTGATTTGGTTTTTGGCATAGTAATAGGTAATGGATCTGACCAAGGTGAAATAAATCCATTTTCATCTCTTGCTCGTACCATAACATAATACAATCCTTCTTTTCCCCAAGTGTGACTTGCATCAACCGTTTCACCACTTTCATAAGGTCCAGACCAGTCTTCTTGATTTTCATTTCCCCATGACCACTGGTAATACAATAAATCTCCATCGATATCTTCAGAACTCGATTGATAAGTATATTTTTTACCCGATCTTCCATTGATATTTCCACTAGGCTTACTTGGTTTTTCTGGTTTATGATTTATTATAAATTCAGTTTTGTGTAGCTTCCCATAATTCCATAGTTCATCTTCAGCACGCCATTCAATTTCAAATTCACCATTCTCTGGTAGTTTCTCATCTAGAATAATTGCTGAATTATTTCTTCCTAAAAACCAATCACCTTCATTTTCCTCAGTATTAATTCTA
Organism: uncultured Thermoplasmatales archaeon; assembly: GCA_964473335.1. Classification (GTDB taxonomy): domain Archaea; phylum Thermoplasmatota; class E2; order DHVEG-1; family DHVEG-1; genus CAYZTD01. The sequence goes on along the minus strand of CAYYOO010000037.1, from coordinate 3,483 downwards.
TACCATATCCTATAACCCATTTTTTCATCTTCAGCTTTTAAAACAATTTTTGTATCTTCAGTGATTTTGTATTTACCATCTTTTTCTATATAATCTCCGTCAATTTCCATATGTGAAGTAGGTGGAACAAAATCAGCATAGATCTTTTTGTGGTTGACTTCTTCTATACTACCAAGTTTGTCAATACTATAATATTCCAAATCAAAACTATAATAATCTGATGTAGAATACATATCTATTGTCCATGTAAGATCAGAGTATTCAAAATTAAGCCAATTATCATTATTATCAAAATTATAAAATGTTTCTTTAACTCCAGATGGTACTAATCCTTTATCATTAGAACTAAAATAATATGACATGGATCTACCGACCCACAATTTATTATCTTTTAAAATAGAAGGTGATATCAAGATATCGGTATTAGGCGGATCCTGATCAGATGGATTACCCCAATCTGCTATCTTGTAATCTAATACTTCCCAATCCCAGCATTTTTCATAAAAGTAGGGGATACCTATACAGCTCTTTACATTCAGTTTAAAACCTAATTTTACATACCAATAAAACTCTTCACAATATTTTACAATAACATCAAGATACAATACAGGTCGTACAGTGATACCTATAATACCCTCATATATTTTAGCAGTAATTGGAAAACTAACCGAAGGTTTAACTTTTACATAACCCTCACCACTGAGAGTTGGTTTTTCATAACCTGATTGAAAATCACTTTCCCATATATTATCAAATCCTTTGAAACTTTCATATCTTGCTCCAGCTTTAACAAAACCATTTGCCCAAGCACTTGTATTAACAGATACTTGAACATCTGATTCAAATTCTAATCTGATTTCAGGACCAAGCTCAACTGATAAAAGGACAATAACAGGGCCGATAGGTATTGTAAAAGTCCATTTTAATGTAGGAATCATCTCTTTCCATTCAGAGTCATAATTGTAATTTGTATGAAATATTGCATATGGATCAATATCAAGATGAAAATCTGATTTAACCCAAGATTCATCAATATCCATATGAACTATAAAATCTACATCGATCGATAAATCATAACCAATTGTATAATAATCAGTTACATATTCTTTTGATAAAGTTTTATTAAAATTTATTTCATCATCCCATAAACCTACTATACTACTAGTTTTTATTTCTCGATTTTTTTTATTTTCATCAAAGTTGTAATCTGAGATTTCGACTTCAAATGATTTATAACTATCAAATGTAACTTTTTCTATTTTTTCTTCTTCAGTTACAACCATTTGTTCAGATATCACAAGTGTATTTTGATTTTTAAACGTAATATTTGCTTTTAGAAATGTTCCGCCACCAAAATCTATTTGCCATTTTTTATTTAAAAGATTATCTCTGTTTTTTATTGATAGTGAGTCAGGAAAAAGAATTTCTGTGGTCCAAAATCTTTTAAAAACTTGATTATCTTCAATTGAATTTAGCATTTTTTTTGTATAGGCTATAACTGACAAAAGATATTCTTTAGCATCATTAGAATCATCCGTACTCAAAATACCAAATCTATAGTTGTAATTATCTTCATCTAAGTATTCGAATTTAAGATCACAATCTCCATTTAGATTTAATGTGAGTCCTTCTTTTCCAAAATCATTTAAATTTAAATTTTTAAAATCAGATATAATTCCTAGAGAATAGTATTCCTCCATATTAATCGAATTAAAATAATTCTCTTTATTAGTACTCATTAAAAATTCGTCAGGATTTTCCTTATATATGCCAATCATTTTTTTATAAAGATTCAAATATTTTGATTGAGGAATCGAAATATGTAAATTAATATCTGAAAAACCTTTTTCATCAACTAAAACAGTTTGATTATAATTAGAAACAAATAACTCTGTTTTTTCATTTGAACTATCTTTAAAAGTAACATTGTCTCTTACAACAATCATTCCATCTATCATAGGATTAGAAAATAAAAAAACCAATGATATAGAAATTATCGTAAATAAAAAAGATTTATTTTTCCTTTTCATCTAATAGTTCCTCCCCAACTTTGTATTATAATAAGAGTATATAAATATTTATAAAATAAATACTTTATTAAATAAAAAAATAAAATTGAGATGATTTTTTAGTTTAATTTATTTTCAGGTTAAATATTTTATTTAATATTTCCTCAAAGACAAATAAGTTATCAAAAATATTATTCATAAATATTTTTATTGATTGATGATTTTTCTCTTTAACCTTTGGAATTTCAATGTTTAAAGATTTAAAATCACCTTCAATCCCATTTGAATTTTTTGCCTTGACCTTAATAGTATATAATCCAATTTCATTCCAAGATGCTGAAAAATCACATTCTGTGCCCGAGGAATATAAATCTGTCCAAAAGTTTACTTTTCCATCATCATCTGTATCCCAGCCATAAGATAGATCTAAACCATTTGGATCAGTTGCCACGGCATAATATTTACCTATTTTATCCGTCTTTAGATATTGATCTCCAGTTAATGAAACTATCTCTGGTCCATCATAACTTAATATATTTATAAATTTCTGAAATTTATTTGAAGATTGATTGTTGCTGTCAATAACTGTTAAGGTCACAAGATAACTCCCTGGATTTTTATAAACATGAGAAGGTTCTTTTTGATCTGATGAATAACCATCTCCAAAATTCCAAAAATATTTGCATGGCTCTTGTCCACTGTAAACAAAAGGTAAAAATTTTAATTCTTCATCAACCATTTTATTACCTTGGACATGGATACTTGTTATCTCTGGTGGTTTGTTTTTATTATTTGCAACCATAAACCAAAATTCTGAATCATCTTCATCACCATCATTTTGATCAAGCTCGCCATCAGCTATAAACCAATTATCAGTTTGATGAAAATGATCACTTTCATCCAAGATGATGCTATGTGTATCTGTATTATACTTAATTTTGAATTCATGTCTTTCTGGATCGCTACTTATATCAGCAGTATCATCAAACATAAAATCACTATCTTTTAAAGAAATAGTTATATCAACAATCGGTTCGCTAACATAAAAAAGATGCACTGTTTCAGGATTCCAAGTACTCTCACTTATCCAATTAGTATCCCAAAAAAAACCTGACCCTACATGATTTGGAGTAACTTCCAAATTAAAATTATATTGAAAGTCTTTATTAGTAGAAGTTTCAACTTCTATTTTATAGTACCACTCAGGATCTCCAGCAGGTTCAATACTATCTAAATTACTAATCTTATGAACGGCAACAAAAAAAGGTTCATTACCTGCAGGTGATTCACCAGCTATTGAAGCATCCACAAGACCATAACCATATTCATCATCTCTGCCTTCTTTTCCCAAGTCAATTGCTGTTTCTTGAAGTTTTTTACGAATTTCAGCTACATCATTAATCCCCCAGGATTTTAACAAAGCTGCTACCCCTGAAACATGAGGGCATGCCATACTCGTACCACGGAACATTTC
>CAYYOO010000036.1:0-15092 GCA_964473335.1 uncultured Thermoplasmatales archaeon | reverse complement strand
ACTCCATGTTTTCCATCATCAAAAGATGTTGGAATTATTTTTACTTTTAAAAAAATATTATTCTTATTAAGGTTACATTGGATTTCTTGAACGTAATCTTCTCCAGCTAATGCCTTTTCTATTCCTTTTTGGATTTCTTCTTCTCCATCAAATATATCCAAAAGTGATGAATCTATTTTTTCACCTATTAATTCTTCTCTATCTGCATCAATAAAATCAAGAAATGTATCATTAACAAGAGTTATTTTGTAATTATTATCAAATATCAATATGTAGTCAGATGTATAGTTTAAAATATTATTTATTGGAACTCTTTTAGCTGGGAAAAAAACCTTTGCTGGACCAAAAGTAATCATTTCTACAAGCCCTGAAATTTTCATTATATCTAGGTATTTAGCAACAGAATTTCTATTTACTTTTATCTTTCTTGATATATCTGTAACTGTCATACCCTTTGGGTTTTCTTTCAGAACTTTTTTTATTTGCGCGATTTCCTGCTTGTACCCATCCATTATTATTCGAATCGATTTTTAGCTATTTATGCATTTCTCTATTGTATGGCGTTTATGCCATGCAATAAGCGCAAACTTTATATATTATTACGTGTATTCATGTATTGCAATGCGTAAATGCATGGCACTAGGAGTGGAAAAAAATGGGAGAATTCCTATATAGATCAATAAACAAAAGCCCCTCGGGGCAACTAAAGATTGATTATACTACAAACCCTAGTGATGCAGAAAAACTCGGGGGAGTACTAACATGTCGTGTTGTAGAAAAGCTCAATCCCATCGTAAAATTAAAACTAGGATTCAAAGGAAAGTCAAATGCTAACAGCTTTCCTCCTACTATCCGGTAAGAGGTGCCTTCCCATCAAGCATCCCATCTCGTCCTATTAAGAGGTGCCTCTTCTCTTTTTTTTAAAATCTACCAAAGATTTACAAAAATTATCAGTAATGTTTTTAAAATATAGACTATACAGAAAAAAGGAATAAGAAATATGAAACTAGCAATTATTTCCATGAGGCCAAAGATCGGCGATAAAAATGAAAACATAAAAAAAATAGAAAGATTTGTAAAAAAACAAAAAGCCGATCTATATGTTTTTGGAGAAATGTCACTAACCGGCTATCCGTTAAAAGATGAAATTAGAGATTATGCTGAAGAAAAAAATGGTCCATCAATAAAAAAAATAAAAAAAATAGCTAAAGAAAACAACTGTTACATTGCGTTTGGAATGCCCATAAAAAATACTGAAGTAAAGGGCCTGAATTACAACTCAGCAATACTAATTCACCCAGATGGAAAAGTTGATACATACAACAAATGGTTTCTACCTACATTTGGACCATTTGAAGAAAAAATATTTTACGACGAAGGAAACGATCTAACACTATGTAAGACAAAATTTGGAAAAATAGGCCTTATTGTTTGCTATGATCTATTCTTCCCAGAACTATGTAAAGCATACTCACAAATGGGGGCAGATATGATAATATGTATTTCAGCATCACCAAGTATCACAAGAAAATATTTTGAAACATTACTACCAGCTCGCGCTATAGAAAACACAACCTTTATAGTATATTCAAATATAGTGGGAAACCAAGAAGAACTAGTTTTCTGGGGTGGAGGACAAGCATACGATCCATTATCAAATTTATTAGTAAAATCAGAATACTTTAAAGAAAATATTGTTACATGTAAGATAGATTCTGAGCTTATAAAAACAGCCCGGGCAAATAGACCAGTTATTAGAGACATTCGACCTGATATTTATATGGATCTATATGAAATATCAAGAAAACACAAAAATAAAAAATAAATTGTTTGAAATTTACAAAAAATATATACAAGAAAAAAACATTCGAGAAAAATGCTATTAATTTCTCACTTGCTGGGGGAGAAAAACATATATGACCAAGTTAAGTAAAAAAGAATTACATAGATTGGAGCTAATATCTGTAAAGATAAGAAAACATATAATCGAAATGCTATATAGAGCAGAATCAGGTCATCCAGGTGGATCCTTATCTGCAGTAGAAGCATTAGTAGCTTTATATTTCAAACACATGAATTATGATCCTACTAAACCAAATGATCCTAATAGAGACAGATTTATTTTAAGTAAAGGCCATGCAGCACCAGCATTATATGCTGCACTAGCCGAAAGAGGGTTTTTTGATATAGAAGAACTAAAAAAACTAAGACAAATAAATTGTATGCTTCAGGGTCATCCAGTATGTTTATATACACCTGGAGTTGAAGCAAGCACGGGTTCACTTGGCCATGGTCTTTCATTTGGAAATGGAGTTGCTCTAGCTGGAAAACTTGACAAAAAAAAATACCAAGTATATGTATTACTTGGAGACGGAGAAACTGAAGAAGGGCAAATCTGGGAAGCAGCTACTGCTGCATCACATTACAATCTTGACAATCTCACAGCTTTTATTGACAGAAACTTTTTACAAATTGATGGAAACACCGAAAATGTCATGAAACTTGAATCTGTAAAAGATAGATGGAGTGCTTTTGGATGGAATGTTATTGAAATAGACGGTCATAATGTAGAAGAAATACTTAATGCCCTAAAAAAGGCAAATGAACATGAAAACGATCCTAGTCTGATAATACTGAACACCATAAAAGGAAAAGGAGTTTCTTTTATGGAAAACAATGTTGATTTTCATGGAGTACCACCAAATGAGATGGAAAGGGATATTGCAATCAAAGAATTAACAATAGAACAAAAAAGACTGGAGGGATTAATCTGAAAAAGAAGATGGTTAATCCAAGGAATGCATATGGCGATACACTTGTAGCTCTAGGTAAAAAACATAAAAATTTAGTTGTTCTTGATGCAGATCTATCTAAATCAACTAAGACTTTTAAATTTGCAGAAAAATATCCAAAAAGATTCTTTGAAATGGGTATAGCTGAAGCAAATATGATGTCAACCGCAGCTGGTCTAGCTAGCTGTGGAAAAATTCCTTTTGTAAGTACCTTTGCAGTTTTTGCAACCGGAAGAGCATATGATCAGATAAGAATGGATATAGCATACTCAAGAGCAAATGTAAAAATATTTGCAACCCACGGTGGAATCAGTGTTGGAAAGGATGGTGCAAGCCATCAGATGATAGAAGATATAGCACTTATGAGGGTTCTACCAAACATGAAGGTTTTTTCACCAAGCGATGCAACAATGACCGGAAAAATTGTTAACTTGATGGCAGAAAATATTGGCCCTATGTATGCACGTGTAGGACGAGCAAACGCTCCACTTATCTATTCAAAAAACGATGTAAAAACTGTTGAAATCGGTAAAGGAATGACTGTAGAAGATGGATCAGACATAACTTTTATCTGTACTGGAACAATGGTTGAACCAGCTTTAACTGCTAGAAAAGAACTATTAAAAGACAACATAAAAGCCCGCGTAATTGATATGCATACAATTAAACCACTTGATGAAAAACTAGTAAAGAAATGTGCTAAAGAAACAAATGGGATAATTACTGCTGAAGAACATTCAATAATAGGTGGACTTGGAGCAGCAGTTTCTGAAACAATTGCAGAAAACAATCTTAAAACAAATTTTTATAGAATGGGTATAAGAGATGTATTTTGTGAGAGTGGAGAGCCTTCTGATCTTTTAGAAAAATACAAACTCAATACAAAATATATGATAAAAAATGCAAAAAAAATGATAAAATAATTTTTTATTTTGATACAACTATTGTCAAGATATCTTCATCTTTTAATATGTGGTCAAGACCTGCTTTTTGCATATCATGCTTTGCTGAGGGACCAGTGACATAGGCATATCTAAATTTTCTTTTAAAATCCCGATGAAGTTTTTTGCAGGCATCTTCTATTGTATCTCCCTTTTTCAAAATAAGGGGTTCTTTAAAATCTGCTTTTTTACCTACTGGTTTCATATAGACTCTTATAAGTTTTAACTTGGAAAATATCTTTTCCTGAAGTTTATCTAGACCAATATTTTTTGATGCTGAAATAGATATTACATCCCAACCAGAGTCAGAAATATATTTCATTTTTTTAGATAGTTCTTCTCTTTCTATAAGATCGATTTTATTGATAACTACTAAAGCAGGTATATACGATCTATTGCCAATTAAAACATCAATAAGTTGATCCTCAGTTATATCCTCTCTAATAACAATATCGGCATTAACTAAATATTCTGAAGCAATAGACCTAATTATTTTTTCATCAAGATGGGAAAGATTTATGGGTGAAGCGACAGTAATTCCGCCTTCTCCTTTTTTATTTATCACTACATCTGGTCTTTTTTGGTTTAATCTAAGACCTGATCTGTATAGCTCAGCAGCCATAAGATCAAGATGATCTCTATGCTGAGCATCAATCATAAATAAAACCAAATCAGCGTTTCTCACAGCTGAAATAATCTCTCTGCCTCTTCCTTTTCCTTTGTGTGCACCAGAGATAAGACCCGGTAAATCAAATATTTGAATGGATGCACCCTTATATTTCATCATACCTGGTATAACATCAAGGGTCGTAAAATCATAAGAACCAACTTCACTATCAGCTGAAGTGATCTGGTTTAAAAGAGTGCTTTTTCCTATACTTGGAAAACCAATAAGCGCAATTGTTGCATCTCCCTGTTTTTTAATTGTAAAACCAGCTCCTTTAGAACCACTACTCTTATGTTTTTCAAGTTCCTCACGAAGTCGTGCTAGTTTTGCTTTAAGTTTTCCTATATGATGCTCTGTTGCTTTATTTTTTTGAGTATTAAATATTTCATCTTCGATATCATTTATTTGTTTTTTAATGTCAGTTGTATCCATAGCCTAAAGACCCTAATAAAAAAGGGTTTAATAAAAACTTTTACAAACATAAAATTAATAAAATTTAGCAAGTTCTTTAATTCTATAAAATATTGTAAAAATTTTTTCATAAAATAATGATTTTGTAATATTTTTTTCTTTTGATAAATCCTTCACTTTTCCCGGCCAAGTTTTTAAGGCTTTCTTTCCATCAAGATTTATCGGTAAATAATCTACTTTAGATGTACCACTTGAAATAGAATCACCATTATCATTTATCTGAGGATTCTGAGAAGAGCTTAACCAATTCCCACCATCGATAAGTCTATCAGCATCAGTAAAGGCCTCTCCATATGATTTACCTCTCAAAAGACTGCTAAAAAAAGAATAGGAAAAACTCTGATAGTCCCCTTGTTCAGTCTTGTCAATCCACGCATTAGATAAATCTGTAGAGGTAATAATAATTCTGTTTGATCCAGAAAGTCTTACTGCATGATGTCCGGAATGACAGGATTCAATTACCACTGTTACTCGCGAGGGATTACATTTTGATTCCATAGTATTTAGCCAATTATTAAGCTCAGATGATGAAATCATTGGATCAAACTGTAGCCATTTCATAAGTAGATTCCCAGCAGCATCACCATGAGCTGCAATAAAAATAAACACCTGCTTTTTATCACCTAGTTTTTCAGGTATTTCATTTGTTATGATATCCTTAACCTTGTTGGTATTTGGTTTGGTTAATCTTTTTGGAGGATGGTAATCTAATCTTGAAAAAACTAATTGTGCAGTGTCACAAGATTTTTTAAAACTTTTTTGGATATCTTTATTATCAAATGGTTGAAAGTCCAAATCTACTGCGGTACCTTCTATTATAAGTGCATAATTTTTTCCAATTATATCTTCAGTTTCTTCTTTTTCAATAACTTTACCAGTTGCAGAAATAAAAATACTAATCAGAATAATTAAGACAAAAAATATAGATATAATTTTATTTAGCATTCTTTAACCCTCTATTACAATAAATTTATATATTTTTCAATATAATAATCAATAACTATTATATATATCTTTTGTCAAAAATAAAAACTACTTTGTGATATGAGTGCCTGTTTTTCCAGTAAAGGCACGGTATCCTTCATCAACATGAGAAATAATAACTTTTTTTCCACCTGATTCTAAAAATCTTATTGCAGCTAAAATTTTTGGACCCATGCTTCCAGCTGGAAATTCACCATTTCCATAGTGTTTTTTTATTTCTTTTAAAGTAACATGATCAAGTGCTTGTTGGTTTTTTTTATTAAAATTAATAAAAACCTTTTCAACATTTGTAAGAATTATTAGAGTATCCGCATCTATTTCTTCAGCAAGTCGTTCACTTGCTAAATCCTTATCAACAACTGCTTCAACACCATCTAGACCCCAATCTTTTTTTGAAATCACTGGCATTCCGCCGCCACCAGCAGCAATTACTAAAACTCCCTCATCAAGTAGTTTTTTTATCACATCTTTTTCAACAATAGATTTTGGATCTGGTGAAGGAACAACTATTCTATATCCATCTTTTATTTTTTTAACATTATATCCATCTTCTTCAAGGCTATCTACTTTGTCTTCATCATAATAAGGACCAATCGGCTTAGTAGGATTTTTAAAAGAAGGATCATCTTCATCAACGATTACTTGTGTTAAAACTGATACTACATCTTTTTTGATATTATTTTTTTTCAAAGAATTCAGAAGGGTTTGCTGGATCATATAGCCAATAAGACCCTGGCTTTCAGCTACACATACACCTAGCGGCATAGGTGGCAAGATATCTCTAGTTTTATTATTTTGAAGAAGAATAGCTCCCACCTGTGGGCCATTTCCGTGAGTTAATACAACATTATATCCATCCTTGATTATTTTTACAATAGATTTAGATAGATTTCTTGTGTTTTCAAATTGCTCATAGATTGTTCCTTTCTGATTTTTTTTAATTAATGCATTTCCACCAAGAGCAATAATCATTTTTTTATTCATAGGATAAACCTGTAAGAAAGAATTAGTATATAAAAATTATATTGATAAAATAAGAAAAATCTATAGTTTATAGCCAATTTTTCTCAAAAAATCATGCCTCCATTTGATTTCATCAGCATTTTCCACACCTTTTGGTGTAAACCCATCTAGTACACCTAGAATTCCGCGGGTTTTTTCCTTACCGTGTTTTGATTCAGCTATTACAACTTTAGTTGGATTAGCTGTAGCACAAAAAATAGAACAAACCTCATAAACATTTTGAATATTATTTAAAAAATTAAGTGGAAAAGAATCTTTTATAAAAATTATAAAACTGTGACCTGCTGAAATGTTCATTGCATTATCCTCAGCTAGTTTTTTCAAGGAATCATCATTACCAACAGATCTTATCTTTCTATCTCCACTTGCTTCACAAAAAGCTATTCCAAATTTTGCACTTGCTACACTATTTACCATTACTTCATATAGATCTTCTATTGTTTTAATAAAGTGGCTTTGGCCTAATATAAAATTCATATCTTCTGGTTTTTTAATTTCTACAACTTTTAACTCTAAATCACTCATAATTATATTCCTCTCTTACATCTGATTTTAAAATAGTTATATGTTTAAAAAGCTATTTATTCAAAAATAAAAAAGAAGAAAAAAGTTTTATTTATTTTTCTTAGAAGAATTTGATTTTTCGTTTTTACTTTTTGAATGTTTACCTTTTTTCTTTGATTTCTTAGTTTCCTTGTCTTCTACATATAGATATCCAGTTTTGAACATAACTGCAATTAGTAGTACAATGATTATTACTATTATTCCAACTATTAGTAGAGGTGAAAATATACCTCCTCCTTCTTCGTCTTCAGTTATTTCAACGATGCTTCCTTCAGAGGGGTTATATCTTTTATCCCATGTTCCGTCTCCATCTGTATCAATAAGATAGTCTTCACCGTCTTTTTCTATAGTCACTTTATCGTTGTCTTTATTGTATATATCTTCATATGAACCGTCTTTGTTTGAATCAAGTAAATAATAACTTTCGCCGTCTATAGCTATCCCTTTTACATCTGATGGGTCTTTTGGATCAAGTCCTAGGTTTGTTTCTTCTGCATCAGATAATCCATCACCATCATCATCTGGATCACCCGTGTATTTTCCATCTGGTGAATCATCGTCAGGTACTCCATCTCCATCTGTATCTATTGGTTTAGATGTCGCATCATTTATATCTGTACCATAGGATTCTTCCATTTCATCGCTCCAACCGTCAGCATCTGTATCAAGTGTGATATTTGCTGTTGTTGTATCTGTATCTGTTAATCCATCGTCGTCTGTTACTGTTAGAGTTATATTAAACAGACCTGATGTTTCATATGAGTGTACTGGTTTTACTCCGTAACTTGTATTTCCATCACCAAAGTCCCAGGTGTAGTTTTCTATATTTCCATCTGGGTCAGTACTATCTGATCCATCAAAGGTTATATCTTCAAATGTTAAAGCTGAATATGGACCTCCTGCATCTGCTGAGGGTGCAGTTTGAGAAGTTGAACTTTCTATAGTTGCTGTTGTACTGTCTGTATCTTCTTCTGAGCTGTCGCTAACAGTAAGATTTACATCAAATATTCCAGCTGAAGTATAAGAGTGAGTTACAGTTTCTCCTGTGGCTGTTTCACCATCTCCAAATTCCCAGGTATATGTAAGGTCGTCTCCATCTTCATCTGAACTATCTGATCCGTCAAAGGTTATATCTTCGTTGACTGTACCAGTGTATGGCCCACCTGCGTCAGCAACTGGTGCATTGTTAGTATTTATATATGTAGGGCCATCACCTGACGGGTCATCACTTGAGTCACTTTCGGTATTAAAAGTACAGGTATAATTTTCAAGCATAACGTTTCCATCTTCATCTGTTGCATTCCATCCAACTGTTACAGCATATTCTGCTGAATAACTTAGACTTGAAGATGGATCAATGGTTAGTGTTTTGTTATTGTTTGACCAGGTGTAACTACTACTTGGTGTAAATGTAATATTTCCCTCTGTTGTTGTTTGATTCATTGATTTTGAAAAAGTGATTCTTATATCTATAGTCCTTGAAACATCGGTACTATCATCAATTGGACTAAATGATGAGACCTCTGGCGATATAACCAATGGATATGTATCATTGTTGTTACCAGGTCCCGGAATTGAATAATTTGTTTCACCCATTCCATCATGAGTTGTATCTGATCCATTGTAATCGCTCCAGTAGTTACCACCTAAAAAGATTCCTTCAACAATATTTGTTTCAGATGTTTTTGTTGTATTCCAGGCATTGGTTCCATTATCATATGCATTTTCGTTACTGTTCCCAACTAATTTATTATTATAGATTATGTTATCTTCAGTGTACTCGTTTAAATGAATACCATATGTGTTACTACTGCAATTGTTAGAAGTTATAGTATTGTTATCACATATGTTACTGGATAGCCCGTATATTCTTATTCCATAAGTGTTAAGAGTGCATGTATTTTTTGTCAAGTTGTTATTATCACCATGTTCACGTTGTATTCTTATTCCAATAAAATTTTCATTGCAGGTGTTATTAGTAACATTATTATTGTAAGTCGAAAATAGTTCAATACCATAATGATTATCATTACATGTATTGTTATTTATTTCGGAGCAATATGATGAGGTATATATCCCATATTGAGTGTTGTTATTACAAGTATTCTCTGTTATATTATTGTTATAATTGTTATTTCCGCGTAGTCGAATGCCATAAGTGCTTGTGTCAAGACCGTTGCATGTATTGTTTGCTATAGTATTATTTTCACATCCAATCTGATTATTTCCGTCATTAACTAGATATATCCCGCTTTCAGTATTACCCGTGCAATTGTTACTTGTAATATTGTTATAATTACAGCCACGATTTAGATAGATACCAATGGTATTTTCCAAACAAATGTTACTAGTTAGATTATTATTATTCGAAGAGTCGTATAAATAAACTCCATCTGCATTGTTGCTAATATTATTATTAAAAATGGTATTTGTAGATGAAGACAAAAGCACGATGCCATTATCTGAATTATTTAAAATAGTATTTGAAGAAATATTGTTATTTGAAGAACTCCATAACCTGATACCAAACTCAGTATTGTTGTAAATATCATTTGAGGTAATGTTGTTATTATCAGACGTTCCAAGATTTATGCCATCCTCACTATTAGTGTAAACATCATTTAAGTTTATGTTGTTGTATTGGGAACTATCAAGATTTATGCCCCAGTTACTATTATTGAAAATATTATTTGAGAATATCTCGTTATTATTGGAATCACTGAAACTTATACCATAATTTGTATTATTAAAAAGATCATTTGATGAAATATTGTTATTATCTGAATTACTCAAACTTATACCATCTGTATTGTTGTAAATAGTGTTTGATGATATATTGCTACTGTTAGAATAAGTGAGATATATACCCTGAGCAGTGATACCTGACCCAATAGATATATTGTAGATATTATTCGAAGAAACGTTGTTACTGTTAGAATGGCTAAGATATATACCATTAGCGTCGTTACCAAAACCTATAGCAGAAATATTAGATATATTATTTGAATAGAATTCATTGCTATCTGAATATGTAAGATAAACTCCAGCTATACTATTGTTTGAAATATTGCAGTTGGAAACATTGACATCAGTAGAGTATGCAAGATGTATTGCAGTATTTAGTGGAGTTTCTAAGGTCATGTTTCTTATTTCAAAATTAGAACAATTTGCCAGTATAATTTGACCAGTATCATTATTTTCATCTAAAACCATGCCACTAGTATCTTTGTAGTATCTTAGTTCATCTCCATTCACAGTATTATTTTCTATGGTATGTATATGATGAGTTAAACTTGTACCAGTCAATTGGACGCCATCATTCCAAAATGTATTATTATAAATGTTGTTACCTGTAGCACCGGATACATAAAAACCAGTCATCGTATTGTTACATACAATATTTTCAAAAACATTGTTATACCCGGAATTCTCAAAATAAACTGCAGATCCACCTACAGGACCGCCACTAGCAGTAGTTGTACCATTTATCTCGTTATATGAAATATTACAATAGTTTGTATTTATTAAATAAATACCTAGTACACCATTGTTTGATAGATTACAATTTGTTATATCAGAATGAGCAATATTATTAGTGTAAACACCTACGTCGCTGTCGTTAACTGTGACATTATCTAATGTAACATTCTCAAGTGTACATGAAGAATTATAAACATAAATACCGCTATAAAAAATACCGTCCTCACTAGAAGTACAATTTGTAACACTCAAATTTTGGATAGTTACATTGCTTACATTTATCCACATTCCATGTCCGCTATCTGAACCATCTAAAACCGCTGAAGAATTCGCTTCAATTGTCACACTCTTATTCACAACAACATTTTCAGTATAGGTTCCATCCCAAATACGGATTGTATCTCCATCAGAAGAGGCATTTATTGCACCCTGAATCGTTGTATAGTCCCCCCCTCCATTTTTATCAACAATAATTGTTCCAGAACCACCTAAACCAAGAGAGGAAAAGTGAGGGATCTTCATCCAAATAGTCGTATTCTGCTCATCTCTATATCCCAAACCATTTTCTAAGTTTGGATTATTTGGATCACACAACACCCCTGTACCATCAAAATAATCATCATAAGGCGCCTCAAGAAAATCAACATAATCACTTAGATTATCATCACTTGAAATATCAGATATAGTATCCCCCGCACTTCTATTCCACAATACTTCAGTGAATTCTTGGTTATACAAATATGGAATCTCCATAGTAATATCACTATAGTTTTCAAAATGCATACCAGAATAATTCACACCGATTAAAACATAATCATAAATATCTGGTCCTTGACTACCAAACTTCCAAAGCGATGAAAAACCTTCTGATTGTTCTCCTTCATCAGTAAACGATGCATCAGGAGGGCCAGATGCAAGAAGATCAACATTTATGTAATATACTGAAACTTTATTTGTTGAAATCATCATATTGATATCTCCTTTTAAAATTGCATTCAATGGTGAAAACTGTTCTTTTTCTCCTTGCCCCTCGCCGAGAAGACCATGCATCCGAGGAGGATTAGGAATGTTATTTGAACTATTAGACAGAAACATCTGCATCCGTATATTCAGACTTTGATTAAGTGGGTCAAAATCTCCAAATGATCTCATTGTGACATTACATACACCACCTGTAAAATTGAAAAATCTGTTAGTAACAGACCCAGATAGAATAGAACTATCCACAGGTGCAGAAAGAGGAGCATACTGCTGAGAAAAAATCGTGAGTTTTTTAATACTAGCACCTTCAACTAGTGAAAGATTAAACTCGCCATTCTCTGCATTCATCATCGTTAGATATTCAATTCCATCAAGTTCTCTTTTTACTTCAACAAAAGCATTTTCATCACTTAGGGGTTCACCAGTCGAGTTAACAAGCTTGAATAATACAGATGTGGTATTCACAATTGTTTCAGAATTCCAAAAATTCGAAACATTATTTGCAGTGATAGACCTATTTGTCCCATTTATTAACTTCTGCATAGTAAAATTAAGACTTGATACATTCAGATTGCCATTGGATGCATTGATGATGTTTGTACCCATATAATATCCAGAAGCATTATGTGCATAAGCACGCAACATAAGATAAGATGGAGCCTCTGTTGCTGGAAGGGTTATACTAAAATTACATGCTGAAAGGTTATATGTATCATTATATTGACTCCATCCTTCATCATATCCTAAATTAAATGGCATCGCCCATCCTTCAAAAACCATATTTTGAGTTTCCATGTTGTATGTAACAATCCTCATACTATCTGGAGAAGTGATACCTGTAAAATTTCCGGTGAGATTCTTTGCTGAAGAAGTAGTATTAATTACAACATTGATAAGATAAGTACCATTATACTCTACAAAGCTTGTATTTACACCAGGTATTCCAAATATATCATAATCTCCAGGATTAGCCGCGTTACAAGTAGAGGAAATATCATTGAATCGAATACTCATTGGAAATGACATTTCAGGATACAAACTTAAGGTATAATTTCTACTAGCAGGAACAGAAAAAATTCTCTGAGATGCCTGTGTTGTATATTCTTTAACGGGGTATCCAAGAGCTTGATCTTTAACCATAACTTCAAAACTTTTAGAGCTGTACCCAGTTAATTCTGGTGGAAAACCATCATAATCATAATCTGGACCTACCGCAGTAACATTAAAAGACACTGCAGGTATAAGATAAAATTCAGGATTACCTAGCATACATATTAACTCTGTAGCAGGCAAGGAAGGAAGCGTTCTAGAAGTGTTAATCGCATAATTATTACTTGAGTCATTGTATTCATATGCAGCAAGTTGATAAAACAAAGTACCACCTGAACCTGGACCCATAGGACCTTCACAAGATATTTGAGAATAGTTTTCACAGATAGGGATATCTGTGATGTTAAATTCACCATTTGCATCCGATGTAGCATTGAAGTTATCAAGAGTAACAGGTGGACTATCTGGCCCACCCATACCTGAAACAATTATTTCAGCAACTGCTCCCTCAATAGCTTGACCTGTGCTATTATAAATTGACCCAGTATAATAAAAAGTTTCAGCATTAAAAACTGTAAAAGTTAAATCCTGCGGCTGTGAAGTATTATGATGCACAGCAGTTATATTAAAAGATGCTGCACCTAATGGAGCATTTGCTGAAACATTAAACCAGAAATATTCAGTTACGTTAAACTGAAAACCAGTCAAACCTGTTGCATTCCAAAATATCTTATTGCTGGTGTTGGAAACTGTAACCTCACTTGGATTAAGACTTGTTCCATTGTTTTCAACATAAGTAAAACCAGCAGGAATAGTAATATTTATACTGTCAAACCAACTTGGATTGTCCATTTCAGTTAATAATGTAAAATTAAACTTCTGATCTCCGGTGTCGTTAATAATATAGCCGGGTGATACCGATGATTGATAGTTACTTATACGTACATCTAATGGCCCTCCAGAAGTAAGCGTCATATTATTCCAAATTGTTCTATTAGCACCATAAACTGAGTCATTCCAAGCAGGTTCATACATATCCTTGTAATATGTAATGTTGAAGTGTCCACCAAAAATAGTTAACTCATAATAACCTGTTTCATCTGTTGTATTTGAATCTAAAACACCCATAGCTTTTGTAGAATTAATCGCCTGAACTAATGCTCCAGATATATTAACACCATAACTATTATCTATATATCCTTTAACTGTAGTGTTAAGTATAGGATATGTCAATGATTGATTTGAAACAACATTTTGGCTATATAACCCAGCTGTTTCATTCCAACCCCACGCTGTATAACTGTAAGTAGTATTGGTAGATAACCAGTTGCCATTATTGTTATCAGCGTATTCTGTACCTGAATCATTATAAATTTCTGTTCCATCATTTAAAGACGGAGCGTTAGTACCTTCTTGCCTCCTAATAACTATCTTGTCTACTCCAAGATTATTAGCACCTGTAAAAGTAAGATTTATTTGGGTGTCATTATGAGTCATCGCAGAAAGACTGCTTGGACCCTCAGGATGGATAGTAATTGTGGTATTGAAAACAACAGTATCAACTTCTCCATTACTATTATTTTTTGTTGTAGCAGTAAGATTAATCCAAGTAACACCTACATTATTCGCATACCAAGTGATATTAGCAAAAGTCCCCGCAGTGTTATTAATACAAGAGGAGTTAATCCTGGTTAGATTATATGCATAACCAGTAGAATTACTAGTATTCACAGCATGAGGGGTCCAACTGTTAACAGGATCAGAAAATAAATCACCCCACGTAACCCCTGTGTAATTTATAAAACCAGCTTGATCTAAATAGTTGTCAAATGTAATATTACTTACTGATATGTTGTCTGTTTCTCTATGGATAGTCGCATTAACCAGTGTATAAAAAGTATCACCGATCGTTATATCTGGACAGGTTGTATTTAGCCATAAAACATTACTGTTCGGAGGGATTCCTCCACCATTAGCTTTTACTGTCTCAATAAAAGTCTCGTTTGTAATTATAAGCAATGATGAGGAAATCAACAAAGCCATAACGTAAATAGCCGAAATTTTCTTAAGATTATCTTTACTTAATTGTATTTGTTTAGCTAATCTGTTTTTCTACTTTGACAAATAGAAAAATCCTTC
>CAYYOO010000035.1:12899-15211 GCA_964473335.1 uncultured Thermoplasmatales archaeon | reverse complement strand
TAAATTAATACTTCTACCTTATTTTCCTCTTGCATTGTTTATCATAGTGGAACATCATAGAATAGTATCAAGAAGTTTTGTAAAAAAAATAAAACATCTTGATAAGAAGGACTATGTAAACATAAAATATGAAGAACTATGTAAAAATCCATCCGAAACCATGAAAAAGATTGTATCTCTTTTAGATATAGAAGAAAAAAATCTAGAAAGATTTAATGATTTTATAAATCCAAGAAATCCAAATATAATTAAAGATGTCAAAAGAATGCGCGGCTATATAATGAAAAGAATGAAAAAATATTGTAAATTTTTAGATTACTCATAAAAGATTATAAAAAAAGGTTTTTATTATCATAAATAAGCCGATACCTGTAATTATCATACCTGCAAATCTTGCTAGTTTTTCCTCATTGATCCTATGAGCAAAGGTCGAACCAATTAAAGCTCCGATTGCGGCACCTATTCCTGCAATAGCAACTAAATTAAGATTTATATTTCCATTAAGGGAGTGGCTTACAGCACCGGTTCCAGCAACAAATACCATCATTATCATAGATGTTCCAATTGCTTGATGGAATCTATAGCCTATAACAAAAATTAGAACCACGGCCATCATTCTACTGCTACCTAGACCAATAAAACCACTAACAATACCAATTATTATACCAAGAAGAGAAAACGAAAGTGTTTTGTTTTTTCTAAGATAAGCAAAATTTATTTTGCTATTAAAAAAATCTAAGTTTTTTTGTACACCATTTATTACAAAGTTTATGCCAATAAAAATTAAGACAAATCCAATCAATGATTTTAGACCTATTTCAGGTGTTGAAGAAGTAAACTGACTTCCTATTATCGCCCCAATAACTCCAAAAATGACAAGATATATTGCAGATTTAATTTCAATATTTTTGTGTTTTAGATAGATTATTGATGCAGATATTCCTATCATACAGTCTACAGCAAGACTTGTACCAATTATATCATAGGTAGAATATCCAAATACAAGTGTTAGAAAAGGTATGAGAAGTGTTCCCGCAGTTCCTGAAGAAGTACTTACAAAAATTCCAACGCCTATAGAAAAAAAGGCAAGAATCAAAATTTCTGTAAAACTATCTATCATGTTGTTTCCCCTTACAAAGATTGTTTTGTTTCAATTAATAATCTATAGGTCTTTTATTAATTGTTAGATATTTTAGAAAAAAATACTGAAAAAATGGATATTTGTAACATCCACAACTTTTTTTAAAAAGTTTTTAATCCCAGTTATTAATTACATCTTAAAAGTAATAAAATATCTGGAGATGAGATAATCGTAAAAATTGATGCTAAAGAAGGAGATAGAATAGAATTAATTGAAATGGAAGATACATTAACCCGCCTTCAAAAAGGAGATAAGGGAACTGTCATAAGAATCGATCACGAAGAAGATCTAATCTGGGTTGATTGGGATAATGGAGAAAGACTGGCGCTCCTTGCTGATATTGATAAATATAAAATAATCAAGAAAAAGTGATATAGTATGAATAGAAATCTACTTCTTATAAGTAATTCAACATTACATGGAAGTGGTTATTTAGACCACTGCGCTGACGAAATCAAAAAATTCTTAGAAGATAAAAAAACCGTTCTTTTCATTCCTTACGCAAGACCAGACGGTATGACACATGACGAATATACTAATATTGCAAAAAATCGCTTTGAAAAGATGGGTTATGACCTATCAGGTATACATGAATATGATGACCCGAAAAAAGCTGTAGAGTCAGCTGAATCAATATTTATTGGCGGTGGAAATACTTTTGTTCTATTAAACAGCCTTTACAAAGCAGATATAATTGATACAATTAGAAAAAAAGTATCAAATGGTATGCCTTATATCGGTACAAGTGCAGGCTCAAATGTTGCCTGTAAAAATGTTAAAACAACAAATGATATGCCAATTATATATCCTCCGTCATTTGATGGTTTAAACCTGGTTTCATTTAACATTAATCCTCATTATCTTGATCCAGATCCAAATAGCACTCATAAAGGAGAAACTAGAGAAACTAGAATTAAAGAATTTCATTTTTATAATGATGAATATGTAGTTGGCCTTAGAGAAGGTGCCATGCTTCATGTAGTAGAGGATAAAATCACTCTAAAAGGAACCACTGGTGCTAAAATATTTGATAAAAAAAATGATTCCAAGGAATACAAACCAGGTGATTCACTGGATTTTTTAATAAAACAAAAAACCAAATAATCAAGAAAGTTAAATCTAATTTTCCTGACATTGAAAGACTTACAATTTCAAGTATTGATTCTGAAGA
>CAYYOO010000035.1:0-12799 GCA_964473335.1 uncultured Thermoplasmatales archaeon | reverse complement strand
GTAAATTCAAACTGATATTTTTTTTGTTTAACATGACATGTTATATCCCATTTTATTGAAACAGGATATGATCCTTTTTCAATAGATATAGTATCAGTATCCGAGATTAGCCATTCAACTGATGCATCATTATGAATGAAATGAACTACTGCTGTATCTATATCTATTTTACGACTATTCTTTATATTTTTTTTATCTATTGATATTGAATTAGTTGGAGTAATTGATGAGAGAATAAAAAGTAGAAAAACTAGTACAAAAACACATTTTTTTATTATCATGTTATAATATAGATACAAGTATATTTATATTTTTTCTAAATAGGTTAAAAAAGTGTTTTTTGTTTGACTATTTTTTCCATTTCTTCAAATTTTTCAAGACTGCTTTTAATTCTTTTTTCTGAAAACTGATGTTTTTCACATAGAATTTCAATTACTTTTTCACTATCAGCTTGCTTCCATTCTAAATTATAATCATCTGTTACATTTGGTTCTAAAAAAAGCCTTCTTATGTCTTTTATTTCGTCAAAGGTTGGTGCTTTATCTGAGCCGATTTTTGCTATTGAATTTTCAATATTTCCATTGTCTTTTATAAGTTTAAGACTTGTTTTTGGGCCTATTCCTTTTATTCCTTCATTAAAATCTGTTCCAATTAATATCCCCATATCAACAAGTTGTTTTTGGTTTATACCAAGTTTTTTAAGATTCGGTTTTAGTTTTATTATCTCCGGATGAACCTTTACATATGCTTTTTTACCAGGTAATTTTCTTCTAGATGAAGAAGTAAGATTTCTAACAAGCACAGGTGCACCTAGAAGAAGACAATCAAAATCTTGTGATCCAACTCCATATACGTCTCCTTTTTTTACCATGTAACTAGCTTGTGCCTCTCCTTCTGAAGGAGCTTTTATGTGCGGTATTCCAAGAGCGTCTAAAAGTTCAATACTCTGATCTACGATCTCATCAGTTACTTTTGATGTTTGCTGTGCTTTACTTCTAGCTTTAGCTAAATCTCCTTTTTCAAGTGCTTCTTTATATTCTTTTTCTGCTTTTATTTTCCTTCTTTTACGTTCAAGTATCGTTTTTTCTTTAAGTTCATCTGCCTCTCCATCAAAAACAAAAACAGGTTTAATTTTTGCATCTATCATGTTTGCTGTTCTATATAAAATTCCAGACATGTGACTAGTAATTCTACCTTCAGAGTCTTTTAATGGTGATCCATCTCTCCCTCGAATAATTGATAAAAATTGATGTAGAACATTATGTGCGTCTATTGCTATTATCCTATTATGAAGATCTTTATATGATATTTTTTCTTTTGTAAATAAGCTTCCTAAATCCACACCCATTTTATAATCAAAAAAGAGTATAGTCTATAACAATTTAGATATTTCCCAAATCCGATAGTTTTAAGGAAGGAAAATATATTCGGGTTTTTTGATGACTAGAAATATAATTTCCATGCTTGGTGTAAAAGACGATCTTTTAGAGATAATTGACCTAGGTATAGATCTAAAAAAGAAATCTAAATCTGGTAAAAAAATTGAATTACTAGATGGTAAGACTCTTGGGATGATCTTTGAAAAAAGTAGTACTAGAACTCGTGTTAGTTTTGAAACAGGTATGACAAAACTAGGTGGTCATGCAATTTTTCTTGGGAAAAATGATATCCAACTTGGACGTGGTGAAACAATTGAGGATACTGCAATAGTTCTTTCTCGTTATGTTGATATTATTATGTACCGTGCTATGAAAAACGAGGATATGAAAGAACTAGCAAAGAATGCTACCGTCCCAGTTATTTCAGGTCTTGATGACAAAGAGCATCCATGTCAGGTGGTTACTGATCTAATGACGATTAAAGAACATAAGGGTTCACTTAAGGACCTAAATTTTGTTTATCTTGGTGACGGTAAAAACAACATGTCGCATTCTTATCTACTTGGTTGTGGGATTGTTGGAATGAACATAAAAATTGTATCACCAAAAAAATATTGGCCGGATGAATACTATGTAGAAGAAGCTAAGAAATTTGGAATCGAAGTTGAAATTACAGATAAAGTAGATGACTCAACAAAAAATGCAGATGTAATTGCTACAGACACTTGGGTTTCAATGGGAGATGAAGCACAAAAACAAATAAGACTCAAAGAATTCGATGGTTATACTGTAAACAAAGAATTAATGAAAAAAGCAAAACCTGATGCCATTTTTTTACACTGCTTACCAGCATATTATGGTTATGAAGTTGCAAAAGAAGTTGCTCATGGACCACAGAGTGTAATATTTGATGAAGCAGAGAACAGAATGTGGGCTCAAAACGCTATAATGGTTACACTACTAAGATAATATTTCATTGAGTTTATCTTTTTCATTAGCATATTTTATTTCTTGGGCGATTCTTCTACCAGTTGATAGATCAGGTTGGATCAGCTCTGAATAAGGCGAACCAGAAACATAGGGATTTGTTCCAGCTACAATCCTTGCTGATATTTCAAATACCTTAAACTCAAGGTTCTCTGTGACAACTGTTTCAAGGCAAAAACTACCAATAATCCCGCCGAATAATTTTAAAGATTTTTCTACAACATTTTTACCCATTTCTAGAACCTTAGGAAGTAGACTCTCCCTCATAACAATAGGTATGTTTCCTGTGACTACAAAAGTAGGATGAATGCCAAGTTCTTCAAGTTCAGAAATACTTCCAATACGTTGTACCTCATCAATAGTTGTTTCATCACGCCTATCCATAGAGAGAAGCTGAAGGCTTCCTTTCTTAATTTTATATGCATTGTTTTGAACTGGAGAATAAAAATAATGAAGATAATACCTGGTACCCATTACAAACTCTTGGATTGTGTATGGTTTTCTTTTATCAATCCGTTTTTTGAATTCTTCATAGGTTTTTGCAATAAAAAAACCCTTACCGCCTTTAGCTCCATGATATTTAACAATAACAGGTTTTTCAATATAATGCGGATCTTTTATCTCCTTAGGCATTATAAGACCGGCACCTTCAAGCCATTCTCGTTCCTTATCTCGATCTGATTCCCATGAAAGAACATTACGATTGCCAAACGTAGGTAGGTCTAGTTTTAAAAAATCTTTAGCGCCGAGGTATTCTACAAAACTACCATGTGGTATAACAATCACATTTTTTTTACGGAGTTCAGATGTATGTTTTAAAATATCTCTATAATCTTTTACAACTAAAAACTCATCAGGTTTTCCTAAAGGAAAAGCATCATACATCTTTTTTCTTTTTTCGCCAACAGCAATACCAAGTGTTTTAAATCCTTCTTTTCTTGCTCCATTAAAAATTTGAAGAGAAGAGTGACTACAAACAGTACAGATTGTAATGTCTTTTTTATCATAATTTGCAAGCATGTCGCTTATATTTATTTCAGTCATTTTTACGACAACCTTGCAGTCAGCTAATAAACGGATAGTTCTTAATTATTTCTATTGTGCCTATTTGTAAGAAAATGTAACATTTTTAAAAATAAATATTGTAAAATTATACAGATATTATAAATTACTTAAAATCAATGCCATAGTTATATTATGGTTATAAAAATAGGTGAATAGAGGTGAAAAACGATAAGAAAATTTAAATTTGATTACGACTCAGAAAATGATAACCTGTTTTTATATAATCCCAAATCAAAATCTAACTCAAGTATCGAACTAAACAATATAATAATTGATTTCAACAGTAAGAAACAGCTTACAGCAATAGAAATTACAAATGCGACAAAAATTCTTAAATCTCTATTAGAAAAAGAAATTAAATTGAATGAGAATATGCTAAAAGAAATAAAAGATTGTAAAGTTGAAATTATAAAACAAAATGGTAATTTCATAATCCGGCTTTTCTTAACATTAAAATCAAAAAAACTTTTCACACCAATAATAATTCCATCGATAAATGAACCAATCACCTAGTTTTTAATTAAAAAATGAACAATAGGAACACATTTGTACAACAACAGTTTAAAAGCAGAAAAACAAAATATATTTTGATAATAATGTTAATTGTTGGACAGGTCTCAGATAAAGAAGAAGCAAAGGAAATAACTTTTATTGCAAAACTTTTTGTTGTAGGGCAACGGGCAAGAGATCTTGCGAAAGGAAAAAAATAATATTTTTCTATAAATTTTGTTACAATTTATTCAATAAACTTTATATTCAAGATTAATCTTCTTTTGAATATATGGTGATAAACTGGTTAAATTAACATTCTATGGCGGAATTGAAGAAATCGGAGGAAATAAAACACTTCTTCAAGATGGAGATACAAAGATATTCCTTGATTTTGGAATGAGCTTTGGAAGACGAGAAAAATATTTTGAAGAGTTTTTGAATCCGCGTTCAGCAAATGGAATAGGGGATTTTTTAGAATTGAATTTAATACCAAACATTGGCGGTATTTATAGAGAAGATCTATTGGCTCATCAGGGCATCAAACCTGAACCACCAGAGGTACAAGGTGTAGTTCTTTCTCATGCCCATGCTGATCATGCAAACTATATTTCTTTTCTACATAAGGACATTCCAATATACTGTGGTAAAACATGTAAATATATCTTGGAAGCAGTAAAGGAACAGAGCAGAAGAGAAATTGAAAATGAAGTAATTGATTTTAAAAAAAGACCTGTTCTTAAAAAAAACTACAGAGATCCACCTGTTAAAAGAAATATTAGAAGTTTTAGAACAGGTGACAAAATAAAAATTGATGACCTTGAAATTGAACCTTGCCATACTGACCATTCGGTCCCCGGAGCATATGGGTTTATCATTCATACATCAGAAGGTCCAATAATATATACTGGTGATCTAAGAACACATGGTAGACATAAGAATCTGACAGAGGATTTTGTAAATAAAAGTAAAAAAGTAAAACCCATAGCAATTATCACAGAAGGAACACGTATCGATAGTGGTAGAACAGAGGAATCCGAAGAAAAAGTCTATAATAAATCAAAAGAAAAACTTGAGAACAATAATAAGATCTCTATTGTTGATTTCAATTTTAAAGATGTTGATCGTTTCACAACTTTTTATAATATTGCAAAAGACCTCAATAGAAAACTTGTAATTAGTTTCAAACATGCATGCTATCTAGAGCGTTATCATAAGGATAAAAAACTTCGATCACCTGACAGCAGAGATGAAAATATTATCATTCTAAAGCCTAAAAGGATGACTGGAACATATATTGATGATGACTACAGGGATTACTATATCAAAAAAAGACTTAATTATCCAAACATTAAAACAGCAGAGGAAATTAGAACTGAAAAAGAAAAATATGTAATTGTCTTAAATTTCTGGTATCTAAATACTCTTATCGATCTAAAGCCAGATAAGGGCGTATATATCCATTCTCTATCTGAACCTTTTAACGAGGAAATGGAGATATCCTATGAACGTATGATCAATTGGATAAAGCATTTCAATATGAACTTTGTACAATCACACTGTTCAGGTCATGCCAGCGGACCTGATCTAAAAAACATTATAAAGAAAATAAATCCAAAAAAAATATATCCTATTCATACAGAAAAACCAGATCTTTTCAAAAAAACCTTTAAAAACACTGTTATAGTAAAAGAAGGAAAAGAATACTTGTTATAAAAGTAAATTGATAGAAAATATAACAAACCGCTGGTGTTTTTGATACATATTATAAGGAAAAAGGTATATACCCCAAAGTCGTAGATTAGGTTTAACATCTTAGGTTCATTTGCCTAGGGGGACAGATTAAATGACAGATCTTTATAAATATGAAAAAGAAAAAGAAGAAGGTCAAACCATGATAAAAACAGATACAGGCAAAAGAAATAAAGAACAGTTTATTGAAAATCTCAAAGAAGGAGATACAATAAATGATTTTTTTGCAGTTAAAATGAAAAACCCTCCAAGACCATATAAGAGAGGGACATGGTTTAATTTGGTTGTAAATGATAAAACCGGTGAAGTCAACATAAAATTTTGGGGCGGAGATAACAAAGAACGCGTGAAAAGACTATATGACAGTTTCAAAGTAGGCGATGTAATACAGGTAAGAGGCGGAAATGTAGAGATATATAACGATAAGATGCAGGTTTCTGTTAGTGAAAAAGCAGGTGGACTTAGAAGATGCAGTCCTGATGAATATGAAATAAAGGATTTTTTACCAACACTTGAAGATAAAAAAATAGATATCTTTACAAAAGAAATCAATGACTATATTAACTCAGTTAAAAACAAAGAACTAAGATTGTTACTTGACAGCTTTTTTGATGATAAGAACTTTTTAGAGAGTTTTCAAAAAAGTCCTTCAGCAATAACTCATCATCATAACTATATAGGCGGTAATATAGAACACACCCTAGGTGTTGTAAAACTCTCTGATAAAATATGTGAGATGTATCCAAATATAGATAGAGATCTAGTAATCACTGGTGCAATCTTACATGATATAGGAAAATTAAAAGAATATAGGGCTACCGCGGCAATCGATAAGACAGATGAAGGAAATTTCATAGGCCACATAGTAATGGGCGATAGATGGATCAGAGAAAAAATAAAATATATCAGAAAAGAATGTAAGTTCAGCGATGAACTAGAAAATAAGATATGTCATATTTTACTAAGCCATCACGGCAAATACGAGTATGGAAGCCCGCAACTCCCAAAGACAATTGAAGCAATGACAGTACATGCTGCCGACATGATGGATTCCCAGGTGAAAAACTTCATTCAGATAATTGAAGAGGGTCGTAAGAACACTGAGGACGATTGGGGTTTTATATGGGATTCTGAAGCAGGTATGAAAAGGGCTATGTACATTGCTGATGATTAACTCCTTTTAAATATTTAATTTAATATTATTATATTTGAATGAAAAATTATTATATGTAACCTATTCTTATATTCTTACAACACGGGGGTATTTAAATGAGAAAAAAAACTATTATATCTATATTTTTAGTAATATGTATTTTATTTAGCACAACAGCCTATTCGAGCAAAATAAAAACTAAACAGTCTGAAGATTTTGATCCCTTAGTTGATACAGAAGTTACTGTTGAAATCAAACAAATTCGTTTTTTAGAAGAAGAAGGTATAAATCCACCTGAAAAAAGTGTTTCAATACCTTTATTTGAAAGACTGTCACTCTTATTTCAAAATCTATTTGGGAAAAGAGATGAGATAAGATTTGCTAAAACAGAAATAATGCCAGATATTAACGTTGAAGTATTTATTAACGGAATAAAATTCACAAGTGATACTTGGAGTAACCAAAAATATATTTATGATATTTCTTGGGATGCAACACTCAATGTCCCAGATGATCAAGAATTTGTTGATATTAAAATTAAATTATGGGATAAATCATCAAATGAATTATTTGACATAAGTGGCGATCCTGAAAATTCAGAAGATGGTTACGATGCTGAATTGAAATATAGTATTAAAACAGGTAAATGGACGGGGGATGATCAAATTTCTGATCCAAGTGGATATGGAAGGCTTTGCGGCTGTGATGATGGAACAATTAAAACAAAAGACAAAGACAGTGAACTATGGTTTAACATTTACCAGAATGACTATGACGATGACGGAATACCTTATTGGACAGAAGTAAATATTCTTGGGACAGATCCAACACTAGATAATTCAGAAGAGGATCCAGACGAGGATGGAATACCAACTTTTTGGGAGTGGAAATGGGGATATGACCCATGTACATGGGATGATCATGTTAATTTAGATCCAGATGGAGACAGCATAAATAACTATGAAGAATATTTAACATCAGAATGGTTCTCAGATCCCTTTAGAAAAGATGTTTTTGTGGAAATGGATATAATGGATGAGGGGCCTAATGGTGAGATAAGCTATTTTCCTCATGGAGCAAAAGAATTAATTACAACTGCATTTGATAGACAAAACATTGTTTTTCATTTAGATTATAATACTATGGGGGGTACAGATATTATTCCTTTCCAGGATAATGTTGACAGAACTGATTTGAATTATTTTTATGTGACTTACTTTTTGAATAATGACGAGGATAACTGGCGAAGAGGTGTATTTCATTATGGAGTAGTTGTTTATACTTCGGTGAGTGCAGCAGGTTTTATGTATCGTCCAAACGCTTTTCAAATATCAAGTTCTGGGCATAACTCAATCGTTGAAAAAGAGGGAATAGATGAAGAAATTGTCTATGGGAGTGCATATATGCATGAGCTGGGTCATACCTTCAATTTCTGGCCAATACCAGGTCATAGAAGAGGACAAGGTCCACTAGCATTACTAATTAATAGCCAATATAAAAGTTGTATGAACTATATATGGATGTATAAATTCGTAGATTATTCAGATGGAACAAATGGCGGTGTTGATCTTGATGACTGGGAAAGAATTGACTATTCATCCTTTGAAAGAGATTGGTAAAAAATTATCTTACCATAAAATTTTTTATATCTTTTATTAAATCCTTTGATTCTTCTAAATCCTTAAGATATCGTTTGAACCTAGGAGCCCTGCGGTCAAGGATTACTGCTACTCCACGATCTTTTTCATCACGGATTAGTCTACCAATTGACTGAAGTAGTTTTCTTGCAGTTGGCGCTTCAACAATATACTCCCATCCTTTTCTGAATTTGATATCATAATAATGTTGAAGAGCACGCTGTCTTGCTGAAGGCTTAGGATAGGGTATACCTACAATCAATGCTATTTCAAGTTCTTCAGCTGGAAAATCCATGCCCTCACTAATTCTTCCACCCATCACACTAAAAAGAGCTGCACCTTCAGAATCATTATTTCCATGTTCCTTAAAGTTAGATACTAGATCCATGAGTGCAGACTGAGACATCTTTTGTTCTTCAAAATAGACACATCTATCTAGATTTGAAAGATTTTTATCTCTTCTAAAATTTGACATGACATTGAAACTTGGGAAAAAGACCATGGTGTTATGTGGAAAGATATTACATATATCTTTAACATAGGATATCATTCTATCTAGGATTTTGTCATCTTTTGATATATCTGAATATTTAGTTGTAACATCCTTTACAAACAAAATCTTTCTATTCTTTTTCAAGAAAGGAGAAGGATATGATACAAGCTCAGTAACTTTTGACATACCCATTGAATCACGATATTCCTCAAGTGGCTCGAGTGTGCCGCTCATATGAATTGATCCGTGAAAATCATTAACAACGCTTGTTCCAACAGATGGGTCCAAACAGAAGGATTCGATTCTAGGGTTTTTACCGTGCTTTGCATCCACGACAAGTTTTGCATATTGGTCCATCTCTAGATTGATCCAAAAATCTAAAAATAAACCTAATTTATGTAAAAAAGAACGGGGAAGCTTTCCTTCTTTTTCTCTGTATTCCTGTATCTTTTCACCATATGCAACAAGGTCTCCTACTATATCATGAAGGGTTTTACTAGTAATACTAAGCCTTGATAAAATCTCAGTTTCGAATTCATGGCTTGGAATGAATGCATCCGATTGCTTTACACCGCCCTGTCTTATTCCATTTTCAAGAATGCAATATACATATGTATCACGGAGATCTCTTAGAATATTTACCAGTGTTTCACAGAAACTTTTTACTGAAAATCTACCATCAAGCATAGAGGGATTTCCATATTTTTCTGATTCATATATACAATTATTAAGCATATACATGGAAAGCTCAGCAGAAAATAGATCTCTAATGTAATCAGGAAGATTATGTGCCTCATCGACTACTAGTATCATATCCTCCTGCGGACAACTAAGTGAATCAAAAAGCATGTTACGGATATTTATATCAAAAACATAGATGTATGGTACAACTACAACTTTTGATTCCTTCAAAAGAACTTTATTTAGTTCATAAGGACAAATCTGTTTATCTTGACAATAATCAATAAATTCTTCAGCTGTCGGAATATTTTTTTTAAAATAATTTTCTGCATCTTTTTTTCTTTTTTCATCAAGAAACCCGCGGTAATAAATACAGCCCTTCTTTTGATTGATTTTTGCCTTTTTTTTCTGGCTCGAACAAAACTTTGATAATTCTTCGGAAGAGCCATATGATAAATCAGGATTTGTCTTTGCAAGGATGCACATATTAGATCGGCCTTGCATCCCGACACCATAAACGTCATTGGTTAGTTCCTTATTTTTATTTTTTATTTCACGGAGTTCAAGTATTACTTGTCTTTGCTGTGAATTGGTTCGGGTTGTATATACAATTTTTTTGTTGTTTTCTATTGCATAGGAAAGAGCAGAAGAAATCGTACAAACCGTTTTTCCTGAGCCTGTTCCCGATTCGAAAATTAGATGTTTTCTCTCTGAAAGTATTCTATTAATGGTCTGCATTATTGCAATTTGGTTTTTGCGAGCTTTGTAAGGAAAAAGATTCATATTTTAAGATGGATATGAAAGATCTATTAAAAAGTTTTAATGGAGACATTATTTAAAGTATTAATATTTATTGAAAATAGATATGGCTTTAAAACCGCTTAATCAAATAAAATTAGAATTATCAGATAAGATACCTAACAAATATATTCAGTTTTTACCAACTAAATGGGAAAAAATTGGAGATATTTTAATCATCAAGATAAGTGAAGAACTAAAAGAACATAAAAAAACAATTGCAAAAGTATATTCTGATGTATTAAACTGTAGATCTGTTATAAATGATAAAGGCGGAATAACTGGTGAACTTAGAAAACCAGATGTTGAACTTATTTATGGTTCAAAAGACACTGAAACAGTTCATATCGAAAACAAGGTACGTTTTAAAATTGACCCTATGAAATTAATGTTTTCAAAAGGAAACATGGATGAACGATTATTTATGAGTAGAATTAATGTTGAAAATGAGACAGTAGTTGATATGTTTGCAGGTATTGGATACTTTTCTTTACCTATAGCCGTCCACTCTAAACCTAAAAAGATTTTTGCCTGTGAAAAAAATCCTGATGCATATTTCTATTTAAGTAAAAATGTATTATTAAACAAGGTAATTGAAATTGTTGAACCAATTAAAGGCGACAATAGAAAAGTTGCACCTCAAAATGTGGCTGATAGAATAATTATGGGATACATCGGTGGAACAGAAAAATACATTGAAACGGCATTAAAATGCCTGAAAGAAAATAAAGGAATAATACATTTTCATGAAAAATATCCTCAAGAGATAAGATCTGAAAAAATAGTGAAAATAGTTAAAGAGAAATCTAAAAGATTTAATAGAGAGGTTAAGCTTTTAGAAAAAAGAAAAATAAAATCATATGCCCCAGGTATTTTTCATTTTGTATTTGATTTTGAGATATTATGAATAATGAAGAAATAAAACTATATATTTATCATGCAGCAGAGGATGACCCCAAAAAATGCAGTGCTAGAAAACTAGCTAAATTTAACTATGCAAAAATTGATACAAATATTAGAAAGACAAAGAGAAAAACAATTCTTTTAAACCCTTTTGCTGAAAAAAGTATTTCAAAAGAAGATTTAGAAATTGCACTTGAAAATGGAATTTTGGCTGTTGATTGCTCATGGAAGAATGCTGATTCAGCTTTTGAATATCTTGATAAAAAAAACTACTCCCGGGCCTTACCTTTTGTTGTAGCTGTTAATCCTGTGAACTACGGAAAAGCCTTCAAACTTACGACTCTTGAGGCTTTTTCAGCCGCATTATATATCTTAGGATATACAGATCAAGCAGAAAAAATACTTAAGATATACAAATGGAGTCCGCATTTTATCGAGATGAACAAGGAACCTCTTGACAGATATAAAAATGCAAAAACAAGTAAAGAAGTAGTAAAAATCATGAACGATTACATATAAATTATTAACATTATCTTTAAGTAACATTATTTCTTTCTTGCAAAAATATGGTACATAATCTTGAAACGTTCTTTAAACCAAAAAGCATAGCTGTCGTTGGTGCATCAAAAGATTCAAGAAAAATAGGTAACGCTGCACTTAAAAACATTCTTATTTCTGATTATGAATGCAAAGTGTATCCAATAAATCCACATGAAAAAGAGATTCTTGGTCTTAAGTGTTATAAAAAGGTTCAAGACGTATCTGGTAAAATAGATCTTGTTTTGATATCTGTTCCAGCTAAAATCGTACCAACTGTTCTAAATGATTGCAAAGAAAAAAATGTAAAAAATGTTATAATCATTTCTTCAGGTTTTAGTGAAGTAGGGAAAAACGATCTTGAAGATAAGTTAAAAGAAATCATTAAAGACGCAGATATGAAGGTACTTGGTCCAAATGTCATGGGATACAAAAACGCCTCAATAGGACTTGATGCATCTTTTGTCTATGGTACACCAAAAAAAGGAAGTGTGTCTCTCATCAGTCAGAGTGGAGCACTTGGTATTGGTATGATATATCTAGCTAACAATGAATATATGGGTGTTTCAAAGATAATTGGTGTTGGAAATAAAATTGATATCGATGATGATGATTTGATTGATTATTTTTCAAAAGACCCTGATACAAAAGTTATTGGTCTATATATTGAAGCAGTAAAAGACGGTAGAGATTTTATGAACTCTATTTATGCATGTGACAAACCAGTACTAGTTGTTAAAGCAGGGAGAAGCAGTGCTGGTGCGCGTGCAACAGCTTCGCATACTGGCAGCATGGCTGGTTCAGATAAGATATATAGTGCTGCTATAAAACAAGCTGGCGGCATCAGATGTAGAGATGTTGTAGAGCTTTTTGATATGGCAAAAGCCCTTGCAGGCCAACCTCCAGCTCAAGGTAATAGAATTGG
>CAYYOO010000034.1:0-15356 GCA_964473335.1 uncultured Thermoplasmatales archaeon | reverse complement strand
TTTTGCCAATGATCAACTTGGTTTTAATTATTAATTTAATGGAAATACAATGGAGTATATCAGTCGAAACTATTAACAATAATTTATCTATACCCCTCATTGATAGATATGAAAATTCAGATTATAATGGGATCAAAATCAGATACGCCAGTTGTAGAAAAAGCAGAAAAAATATTTAAAAATTTTAGTGTAGATTATGAAATAAAAGTTGCATCAGCACATAGAACACCAGAATATTTAAAAGAAATTATTGAAAAATCTGATGCTGATGTTTTTATTGGAGTTGCTGGTCTATCTGCCGCACTACCCGGCTCAATTGCAGCACATACAACTAAACCAGTAATAGGTGTTCCAGTATCAGGTAAGGTAAACTTTGATTCGATTCTATCAATTGTTCAAATGCCACCAGGAATACCTGTTGCAGCAGTAGGACTTGACAGGGGAGATAACGCTGCACTTCTAGCAATTGAGATATTATCAGTAAAGGATAAAAAATTATCAAAAGAAATGGAAGACTATAGACAGAAAAGAAGAGATAAAATAATAAATGGATAGAAAAAAATGTTTAATGCTGATAAGTTCATAGAAGAAACCGTTTCAAACCTTAGAAAATCAGTAGATAAAAAAGCATTAATCGCTTTTTCAGGTGGTGTTGATAGTACAGTCTGTGCAGGCCTAGTTAATAAAGCAATAGGTAAAGATCTGATTGCAGTACATGTTGATACAGGTTATATGCGCAAAAACGAATCTTCAGAAGTAAAAAAACTAATGGAAGAAATGGGTCTAAACTATCGTTTTATTGATGCAAGTAAAGAATATTATAGTGATCTGAAAGGTGTTATAGATCCAGAAAAAAAACGTAAGATAATTGGTGAAAAATTCATAAACATTTTTGAAAAAGTAGCAGATAAAGAAGATATTAAGTATCTTGTACAGGGAACAATTGCTCCTGACTGGATCGAATCAGGTGGAGAGCTAAGGGATACAATCAAATCACATCATAATGTAGGCGGTCTACCTGAAAAAATGAAGTTAAAACTTGTTGAACCTTTGAGAGACCTATATAAAGACGAAGTAAGAAAAGTTGCAAGAGCGCTTAAGTTGTCAGTTTCAGAAAGGCAGCCCTTCCCAGGGCCTGGCCTTGCAATTAGAATTCTAGGTGAAGCAACACCGGAGCGTGCAAAAATTGTTAGACAAGCATGTTTTATTGTTGAAACAGAAATAAAAAAAGCAGTAGATGAAAATTTAATGGAAAAACCATGGCAGTATTTTGCTGTTCTAATTCCTTCAAAGACAGTCGGTGTACATGGCGATAGAAGAGTATATGGTGATATTATTGCAATTCGTGCTGTAAAAAGTATTGATGCAATGACCTGTTCATATAGTAATATTCCAAATGATATCCTTGATAAAATCTCAACAAAAATAACAAACCAGCTTGGTGATAAAATAAATAGAGTTGTTTATGATATTACAAATAAACCACCAGGAACAATAGAATGGGAATAAAATATGGTAAAAATATTTGTAGTTGACAACGGCGGGCAGTGGACACATAGAGAATGGCGTAGTCTAAAATACTTGGATGTTGAAACAAAGATTATTCCAAACACAACTTCTTTTTCTGAAATTCTAGATGAAAAGATAAATGGCCTAGTTTTATCTGGTGGCGCACCCCGTATTGGCCTTGCTGACAGCCTTGGAAATATTGATGAATATCTAAAAAATGCAAGTTTTCCTATACTTGGGATTTGTGCGGGCCATCAATATATGGCACGATTTTTTGGTGGAGATGCAAAACCTGCAAAGGTTCCTGAGTTTGGAAAAGTAGATCTAGAGATAATTAAAGAAGATGATCTTTTTAAGGGTGTACCTAAAAAATCAATTGTATGGGAATCGCATAACGATGAGATAACAAAAATACCAGATTGTTTTGATCTTCTTGCATCTAGTGAGGACTGCAAGGTTCAAGCTATAAAACATAAAA
Organism: uncultured Thermoplasmatales archaeon; assembly: GCA_964473335.1. GTDB lineage: Archaea > Thermoplasmatota > E2 > DHVEG-1 > DHVEG-1 > CAYZTD01. The sequence goes on along the minus strand of CAYYOO010000034.1, from coordinate 13,369 downwards.
AAAGGCCTTTTTATGGCCTGCAGTTTCATCCTGAAGTTGAAAACACTGAATACGGTGAAACCATGTTTAAAAACTTTGTAGAAATATGTAAAAAATAAGAAAAGTATTTTTAATAAGTTTAAACAATTAGCTTTTTATGGCATTTGAACTACCTTTTGGTTTAAATATTTCATTTTCAGATGTAGAAATTGTGATAAGAATACTTATGGCAGTGTTGCTATCAGGAATTGTAGGCTATGAAAGAGAAAAAAGTAGAAAACCTGCAGGTCTTAGAACCCATATTTTTGTTGCAATGGGTGCTTGTTTATTTACTATTGCATCTTTTTATTTACTTCCAAGCAGTATAGCTGGATCGTACGATGCAACGCGTATTGCAGCAGGGGTTGTTGCAGGAATTAGTTTTATTGGTGCAGGAAGTATAATTGCACTAAAAGGCGATGTAAAGGGACTTACTACTGCTGCTAGTCTTTGGGTTGTATCAGCAATTGGTTTGATACTTGGTCTTGGAAATTATGTTTTACCAATACTTGCTACAATAATAGCATTTATTGTTTTAAGACTTGATAAAATCGAGAGAAAAATAGAAGGATAACCACATCATTTCCATCTTTTAAAAAGAGAGTGCTCTATATTTATTTGATCAAGGATTTTACCAACTATAAAATCAACTAGATCAGCAATTTTTTTTGGTTTATGATAAAAACCCGGCATCGCAGGCAAGATTGTCGCTCCAGATAATTTTACTTTTTCCATATTTTTAATGCAGGATAAATCAAGCGGGGTTTCCCTTGGAACTAAAATAAGCTTTCTTTCTTCTTTAAGTGTGCAAATAGCAGCTCTTGACGTAAGTGCATCCCCATAACCATTTGCAACAGCTGAAAGTGTTTTCATTGAACATGGACAAATAATCATAGCATCTAGCTTGAAACTTCCACTAGCTGGCCCTGCGAACATATCATTATTTTCATAATAAAAATCAACATGTTTTTTTAATTGAGAAATAGTTTTTCCTGTTTCGTGTTTTACAATTTTTTTAGCACCATCTGAAATAATTAAGTGTACTTCAGCACCTACTTTTTTTAATTCTTCAATCAATCGAATACCGTAGATACTTCCAGATGCACCGCCTATTGAAAGTAAAACTTTCATAATAATCAAAAATATTTATTCTTCTATTGCTTTTATAATTTCCCTAAGTGTTTTATTTAGGTTTTTTTCTTTTTCAAAAGCAGTACCTGTTACAATAATATCAGCACCAGCTTTTACTTTTTCTCTTGCAGTTTTTGCATCCCTTATTCCACCGCCGACAATTAATGGAATATCAATATTTTTTGATACACCAGATATCATTTCATTTGATACTGGATTTGGTGCACCAGATCCTGCTTCCAAATAAAAAAACTTCATACCAAATAACTCAGTTGAAAGACCATACCCTACAGCAGTCTTTATATCATCACGCTTAACTAAATCAACCTGGCCCATCTTTCCAGCGGTCATCCCTGGTTCAACAATCAAATAACCCATGGGAATTGGTTCAAGACCTGTCTTTTTTATAAAAGGCGAACCTTGCACATGCTCACGGATTACAAAATCAAGATTGCGGGAATTTAATAGGCTCATGAAAAATATTGCATCAGCATATTTACTTAAAAATTTAGCACCAGATGGAAACAAGATTACTGGTAAGTTTGATTGGTCTTTAATTGCTTTTACTGTTTCATCTACTTGTTTACTTGATGAAAGAGTAGACCCTCCGACCATCATTGCAAAAGTACCCATATCTTCAGCTATTTTTGCAAGTTTACCTGCTTCTTTTGGACGTTGATCCTCTGGGTCAAGTAGAGAGAAATGTAATTTTTTCTTTTTACATTCTTTAATTATTTTATTAGTAATGTCCATTGGCCACCACAAATAAAACCAAAGTATTTAAAAATACTTATGCAGAAATTGCTGAACTATTAAACAATAAAAATTTCAATGCAATCTCTGATTTAAAATTCCTTTTGCTGAATGAATTTTTTAAGATAAAAATTAAACAAAAAGATTAAAGCCTATCTTGTAATTCTATAAATAATGGATTTATTAGATTATCCCACAGTCGAAGAAATTCAATATTATAATACAATTGCAATTGAGATGTTTAGAAAAAGTAAACATGATGAGGCAAAGACGATTAATATTTCATATATAGATAAAGCAATTGAAAAAGTAAAAAATAAACCGGGCAATCTTTATGATAAAGCTGCATTAATGCTCTATGAACTGACAGATATTCACGCCTTTGAGAGTGGCAATAAGAGAACTGCTTTTATTACAACAAAAAAGTTTGTAATTAAAAATGAAGGGAAATTTAATATACCTGATTCAACAGATAATGTTAAAGTAATGATTGGTATAAGAGAAAACTATTACTCTTTAAATGAGATAAAAGAGTGGATTAAAAATGGCAAAATCAAAGAATTTAGAAGATAAAATTTCAGAAAAAACAAAGAAAAAAATTGCTGATGAAGAATTTCGAGAAATAATAAAAATTGCAAATGGACATAGAAAAACACTTAGTGCACTTGCTAAACACTAGTGTTTTTATGAATTGCAATAAAATGTTTAATGCTTATTATTAGAAAAAAAAATTAAAAAAATAAGTATATAAGATGGAAAAATTACTAATAAAAAAATTATCTTTTAACTTTGCTCCATAGCTCTTTTTTGAAGAATATATAGATATAAATAATAAATGAAATAAAAGCAACTAAAATTCCAATCTCTGTTGGTAAACCAACTATTATTGAAATTATATAAAAAATAAAAAAGGGAATTGCTAAAGCTAATAAAATAAAAATCTCTGTAATAAAGCTCCTAATAATATATCTCTTCCATGGATGTTTTGATGCTGGATCCTTACAATCGTCTTCATCTGAACTCATAATAAAAAAAGTAATAGAACCAATTTATATAAACTTATTAATATTCAAGTATGTATCTGAAAAAAAATTCACCTGTGGAGAGTATGACAAAAAATATCACAAATCCTAAAGTTAAAAATGCAATCCAGTTTATAGAAAAAAACTATACAACTAAAACAAAGAAACCAACCCTACTTTTATCTGGCGAATGCATGGTAGACTATAGAGGGAGAGCTAGATCATTTCTTGACTGGGGAGAACGAATAATTATGATCAAACAAGACGGAAACGTTCTAGTACATAGACCAGAACTTCGTGAACCAGTAAACTGGCAGCCGGCTGATAGTAAAACTGAATTTAAAATAAAAAAAGATAAATTGATTCTTAGAGCATATCATAAAAATCCTCCTGAGAAAATGAAGATTACTTTTAGAAAAATAAAGTTTATAACAACAACAAAACTAAAAGACAAAGCAAAACTATCATTATCTGGAATGGAGACAGATGTGGTCAACAAGATTATGACAGATCCGGATTGTGTGGAAGAAGGATTAAGGATATGCAAACGAGAAAAACAGGTCAAATCAGGAATGATCGATTTATTTGCATACGATAAAGACCATACACCTGTTGTAATAGAAGTTAAAAGGAGTCTAGCTAACATTAGTGCTGTTCATCAACTTAGAATGTATGTAAAAGACATAAAAAAAGATGTAAAAGAAGCAAATGTAAGAGGGATATTGTGCGCACCAAGGATTCCAGATATGGTAAAAAATCTATTATCCGATTATAACTTGGAATGGCAAGAAGTAGAAAGAAAAGTGATCTTACCTGATGATTATCAAAAAACATTAAAGGAATTTTAAAAAAAATAGAGAAGGTTATATTTTGGAAAACAAAAAAAAAGAATATAGATGTAAATACTGCAACACAAAAATGAACAAGTTTGACTATGAACTAAACAATGGGTACTGTGGGAAATGTAGAGAGTTACAGGATATTAAAAGAACGCTGGATCATGCAAAAGAACTTGGAAAATAATCTATTTTATATCAAATTACAGGCAATTTGTGTCATTTTAACACGAAAGATTTATATTGTTATAACGTTATAACAATAACTATGTCTGAATTATTTGAGGCAAAACTTAGGAAAATAGGAAATTCTCTTGGAGTAATAGTACCAAGACACATCATAAAAGTACTAGAAATTCACAGAGGAGACACCGTGAAACTTGTAATCCCTCATTCTGAAAATAAAAGAAGAAACAAAAAATTACTTAGTCTTGTTGGAATCGATAAAGACAAAAAACCATTTAAAAGAGATAAAGAGGATCGTTACTAATGTTTCTTGATACATCTATAATAATTGAGATTTTTAGACAAGAAAAAAAATCAAAAACATTTAAACAAATATTTGAAATAATAAAAGATAAAACTCTCTATATGTCTGTCATTCAGATAGGGGAAATATCAGATTGGTGTTTAAAAAATAAGATAAATCCAGAGAAACGAATTTTAAGATTAAAAGAAATACTTAATATTATACCATTAGATGAAAAAATATGTTTAAGCGGATCGCGATATAAATTCAATAATCGAAAAAAAGGTACTAAAAAATTTAGTTTGATTGATGGGATTATTCTAGCAAGTGCCAAATCAATAAATCAAAATCTATTAACAATGGATAAAGATTTCAGAGAAAACAAAGATGTAAAGATAATATAACAGTTAAAAAGATATTTTACTCAATAATTTTCTTAACTAAATCCATACTACAAGCAGCAACAACACTACTTCTATCCTCAAGATTAAATAGCATATCAAGTTCTTTACCCTTCATATTTTTAACAAAACCACCTGCCTCACGAAGAATAAGAGTTGATGCAGCAATATCAAAAACCCGAATGTAATCATTAGCAACCAAATAATAATCAAGAGCACCAGTTGCAACCATGCACATCTCAAGGGATGCTGAACCAAGGCTTCGAACCTTTTCTTTTTTAGCTAAATCAATTGCTGCAGGTCCATAGTTTTTACCAAGTGAAAGACTTGAGAGAATCTGTTTACCAGGAACATCAGGAACAACTAATTTTTTATTATTCAAAAAAGCACCAACATTTTTCTCAGCAGTAAAAACATTACCATTCGGAATATTTTTAACAACGCCATACTCAACATCTGATAGTTTTCTCTTCCCCACAGCAACAGATACCGAATAAAAAGGAATGCCACGGAATGCATTACGTGTTCCATCCACGGGATCAAGAACTATGGTATACTCTGCATTATTATCAATAATACCTGCTTCTTCACTTAAAAGATTAACATCAACCTTTGATTTTTTAAGATACTTTACAGCCACATCTTCAGCTAATTTATCAATAAACTTAGTAACCGTTCCATCAGCACCTAACCCCATGTTTTTACCGAAACGATAAAAATCACTAGATACAGACCTTCTAACCTTGCGATAAATCTTGTTTGCTATCTTATTTGCAAGCTCTTTTAATTCATCATCCATTCTAAACTACATCCCCTAATATCAAGAAACACTTTTCTTTGCAGAAAAAAAACCATAATAAGAAACAACAGAAACAATAATAATTCCAATGACACCAGATATAAAAGTTACAAAAATGTCACCGGGTTCTTCAGAAATGCGAAGAATAGGATGGCGAAGAGCACCAATCATAAGACCAACAATGAACATTAAAGTTGCACCATGATAACGTTTGAATAAAAACGAAAGCACTCTAGAAAATAAAATAAGACCAGCAATACCGCCAAAGATATAAGAAAAAGCATAAGAAATCCCTGAGAAATCCAAATTTGCAATATCACGTAAAACACCTAACATAAATTCATATTGACCGAGAACTAGTAAAATAAAAGCACCAGATATACCCGGCAAGATCATCGCACAAAAAGTAATCATACCAGAAATAAATATAATAATATATGAGTGATCAGCCTGAACTGAACTAAGACCAACAATAAAAAAACCAAAAATAATGCCGACGAACAAAAAAGAAATATCGACAATTTTAATTATTTTTTTATTTAAAAAATATACAAAAAAAGCTGAAGCAAGAATAAGCCCAAAAAAGAAAGCATACATATAACTTGGATAAAATTCCTTAAAATAAGATATAATATTAGCTAGAGACAAAAAAGCAACTAAAACACCAAGAGCAAGAGGAATCAAAAGAGCAAAATCAATTCCTAAAAAATCCTTTTTTGCTTTCTTAAAATACTTGGGTTTAAAAAGGCCAACAAAAAAATATGGTATAAACTTAAAATCAATAGCTTTCAAGGCAAAAACAAGACGCTCATAGATACCAGTGATAAGAGCAATCGTTCCACCAGATACACCAGGAATAATATCAGCACTGCCCATGAATAATCCTTTTAGAAAAATGATGAAACCCTGAACAATTGAATCCTTTTTTTCCAGCCTATCAACCATCCAACCTGTAGTAAAAAATAAGTTAAATAACTATTCATAAATATCAGAAACAAACATTCCTTGGCCTTTATTCCCGATAAGTTCAAAATCTTCAACCATATGAGTTCCACGGACAAAAACATCAGAAGGAAAAACTGCTTTAAAATCCTCAAAGGGAGACCAACCAGATTTGCTGTGAAGAGCATTTCCTTTAATCCTTTTTTCATCCTTTAAATCAACAACAACAAAATCAGCATCAAAACCTTCTTTTATGTATCCCTTCTTAATCCCAAGAAGCTCAGCAGGACGGCTTGAAACTAAAGAAACAACACGCTGAAAAGAAATAAAATCCTTTTTAGCTAGATACAAAAACAAGGGATACAAGGTTTCAACACCAGGAACGCCAGAAGGAATTCTATCAAAACTATCATTTTTTTCATCAAGAGTATGAGGAGCATGATCAGATTCGATAACATCAGAAATCCCGTTTTTCAAAGAATTAAACAAAGCCTCACGGTCAAAACTACTGCGAAGAGGAGGATTCATTTTATAAAAACCAGTTGATCCCTTAACTGAATCAACATCTAAAAGACTATGATGAGGCGTAATGCCAAAACTAACATTAGAAGGCCTATTTTTCAAAACTTCCAGACCCTCAATAGAAGAAACATGACAAACATGAGCCTTAATATTCAATCCTCTAACTGCATCTAAAACATGTCTTACTGCTTGTTCTTCACAATTAGAAGGACGGCTCTTAACATGATCTATAAGATTTTTCTCAACAATCCTATTTTCTCTAAGACACTTTTCATCTTCAGCATGAAAAAGAACAATTTTACCTACATCTGAAACTTTTTTAAGAACAGATCTAAGATATTTTTTATCAAGCAGAAGAGAATTAGTAGAACTACCTAGATAAATCTTAAAACCATTTGAATAATCAGAAAGAGCAGAAATATCATCAATATTATTATCAGTAATCCCAGCATATAACCCAAAATCAACATAAGACCTTTTTTTAAAACTAGATATTTTATCAACTAAAGAAGGAACATTAACAGACTGAGGGCTAGTATTAGGCATATCAAAAACACAAGCAACACCCCCAAAAAGAGCAGACAAAGAACCAGATGAAAAATCCTCTTTATAGGTAAAACCTGGATCGCGGAAATGAACATGGATGTCAACTCCAGCTGGAAGAATTAGTTTATTTTTAAAATTCAAATGATCAGATGATTTCAATATCTTTTTAATTTTTTTGATTTTTCCATCCTTTATTCCAATACATGCATTTTCAAAAGAACCATTAATAAAGAATTTACCTTCAACAGTTAGATCCATCTAATTTTTTCTCCTTTATTTCTCCTCTTGGTTTAATCTCATGGAAAACCTGACCAGAGAATTTAAAGATTTTTGTATCTTTATCAAACCATGCATTAGGATTAAGACCTGCTTTCATACAGGTTTGACAAAGAAATGTCTTTTTATCCCATTTCTGCTCAATTGGAACCTGCGGGAGTAAAAGACCTTTGTAAAACCCTTTTTCAGCAATAAGGCCATCTCTACCGATTTCAATATTTTCAAGATATTCATCTGGGCTTTTTACTTTCATTTCAACAGGTTTAGAAAGAATAGTTACTTCTACAATGATATCATCAAGTTCATATTCAGCTAGATGAGGAAAACGAGGGTCATGGGTTGCAGATTGTGCACCCTCAGAAATTGCTTTTTTAAGAGACATTACAGGCATGGGTATTCCGATACAACCCCGTAGATTATGATCTGGATAAGTATTAAGAGTTACAAAAGCACCAAAATTTTCTAAAAATATACCCTCAAGAGTGCTATCTGGTTTATTTTTGTTTTTAACGCTTTCTTCAATTACCAATCTTGCATATTTAACCGCTTTTTTTCCTTGATCTAAAGTTAACATTATGACCTAGTATTAGCTTCTGTTAAATAAAAAATTTGGTAGAAAAAGATTGTTTTCAATCTTCTTCTCGGACAAGAATTATATTCTTTGTCACACCTGTTGCTATGTCTGATTCATCTAGTGATATGATACCAGTCCAGTTATAATGATATCTATTGCCTGTTAAATTATAGCCTTCGGCTTCTATATCATAATTATCTGACATGAGTTCAGCTGTATATGTACCGTTTTCATCTGTTACAACTTTTATTGAAGATATTCCAGAACCAACTGTTACATTAGATGTAGTAAATGTTACATTTACATTCTCCATTAGACCGCCGTTGTAGGTAACTTCACCTTCGACAGTTACAGTTTCTTTGATCAGAGTGAAATCTTTAGTTGCAGTACCTTGGCCTTTAGTTAGTTCTAAGGACTCACTTTCTGAAGAATAAACCAGTGTATCATCTGCACCTTGTGAAATTGTTTTTAAAATAGTTATATTATATGAACCAGGCGTTAGATCAACTGAATATTTTCCATCTGATTCAGTTTCAACTGATCTGTCCAAAGCTGTGTTATCTTCAACTGATTCGTCTTTAACAAAATCTATTGAAACATCTTCAATTCCTGTGCCTTGATACAAAGCACTACCTGACAAAGTTACAGGTGAAAGTTGCAATGAAACATTAAAGCTCTTTGTGTCATTAGCAGGAGCAAATACACTTCCACTAAACTCATAATCAGGAGATTTAGTTACTTCAAGTGTATACTCATTTAAATTAGCCTCTCCAAAACTCCATCCTGATGTTAATGATTCAAAACTATAACGGCCCTTACTATCTGTAGTGCCCTTTCTTACTTCTTCGCCATTAAATGATAATGTTACAGTAGCGCCATCAATTTCTTCACCAGAATCATATTTATCATCAAAGTTACCATCATAGAAAACAGTACCTTCAATTGCTCCGGGTCTCGGCTTTGAAAAGTTATAATGTTTGGTTCCTTCTTTTAGTTGAATGTCATTGAAGTGAACTGTATAAAAATTATCATCATAAGATTGTACGCGGTAATAACCAGGAACTAAGTTTGAAAAATTATAATAACCCTTCTCATCAGTTGTAATGTTTTTTAGTACCCCTCTTTCAGTAATTTCATCGTTTTCAATCTTTGTTATCTCCTGGATAATAACATTAATATCAGATAATGGCTCATCAATAGATTTATCAAACTCACCGTTATCGTTTGTATCATTATAGACAAAACCTTGAATACTCGCTGGATCAATGGAAATATTTAGATATCTCTCAAAATTTGTACTGTCTCTATATGCATCACTCTCGGTAATAGGGGCGAAATTGTCTTCTCCATCAAATGTAATATTTTTTAATGTAAATGAAGTCTGGCCTAAGTTTTTACTAATCTGTAAATAACTTCCAGCACCCGCAATAACACTGAAATTACCACCTGAATCAGTAGTATCAGAATCATGATTAATTGGTACATCACCAAGATCAACTTCGCCTATTTTTGCAGGATATTTTAAATCTTTAATGACAGCTACATTAAAACCGTCCTGGGATTCATTCATAAAAGAAATTGAGCCGTTAATAATTGCCCCTTCGTAATATTTAGCAATAACAACAGCTGCTTTACCATTATAATTATATTGAAGCTCGGGCTTTGAAAAGTTAGAGATATATTCGCCATAGAAATGCTTCATACCAACACAGGGATACTGAAGATTTTCATTCCATATCTCTTTATTTCCTTGTTGATTTGTTTTATAAATACCATAATATGTTTTAAAAAACATAGTGTCAAAAAATGAATCCTTGTAAGATTGTCCCTGATTTGTAACCGGCCAAAACATCTTTTCATCATCAGGCATCTCTAAATATGTTTCAAAAGGTTCACCTTGATAAGGACGGGCAGTTACATCTTCTGTACCATCGGCATTATATTTTGTTGCATCAAAAGTTATTGTTACAAATTCATCTGAAGGTGCACCAACAAGAATTAAACTTTTATCAGATAAAAACGCAAATATATTAAAAATCTGTTTATCATATCCTTCTACACCATAATATCTAATACTTTTACCAGTTGTTTTTTGAATATCATGATAAAACTTAGTTATCTCTTCATCAGTAAGACTGGTGTTTTCGTTTTTTGCAATCAAATCTACCATATCGTGATAAAAAGCATTTTCAGACCATTGAGAACCAACAAATAGACGAGAATCAAGAACCTCGTCTTCAAAATATTTATGGTATTCTTCCTGAATTGGTTCGTTATAAGATGGGCAATTTGAAAAACCATCTATCCAATAAGTCACATTTTCTTTATTAGAAGTTCCTAAATGTTTTTCCAAAACATCTCTTGTTTCTTGAGAAAGTGCTCCATTATTATATTTTTCACCTTCGAGCAGACGAGCAATCCAAATAGTTACAGCTTCCTTTTCACTAGATGATGTATGAAAATTAGAAGCAGGTGGTATACCGCTCTGAAAGTTATCAGCAACAGTAGGATGCTCACCAGTTGCTACTTCATAAAACCCATAATCCCACCATGAAATAAAAGCAGGTCTATCCTGAGGATTAGAAATATGGTTATCCTGTTTACTCAACCAATCAAAAGCATCAAGCCAGTATTTTTCTTTAGCAACACTCAAGCCAAATGCACTAGAATGCCCTTCACCAAAAATTTCCCATTTTAGATTTTTAAACTCTCCATCTTCATCCTGATAAATTTTATTTGGAACTGCTGCATCCATAACAAGAAATGCATTTGGTAAAATTACAACAAACCCGATAAATAAGACAACAAAAATATTAAGAATATTTGCACCTTTTTTAATCCCGCGAAAACCGCCGCCAGCACTTTTAATATTTCTATTCATCTGAGGATAATCAAGTTTTTTAAAGACATACCAAATTATTCCACCAGACAAAAGAGCAATCAAAGGAACCATGTCATTAATAAAACGACCTGCGGTACTAGTAAGATAAAGATCTATAATGAAAACCACTATCAAAAATAGATACTCTCTTCTCATTTTTTCCTTATAGTAAAAATAAAATAGCATTAAAAGACCAGCCCAGCCGACCCAATAAATAGCAGGCCCAAAGCTCATTACAGTATTACTGATCTGATAAGTATTAGCCTCAGCAATAGTCATAGATACTTTATTTCCATATATACCTGTGCCAAATATTATGTTACCAAGCTTAGATAGAGAACCAAGGAAAGATGCTTTAATAATCCCTGCAGACACACCATATAAAAGGCCTAAACCAATTGCTCCAACTACAAAAACACCAGGTAAGGACAATGTCCAAGGAATATTTTTTACACCAAAAAGATAGTAAAGAATTCCAAATGCAGTAACTCCTAAAGCCAAATACAATGGTAGATTAATCGGAATGCCGCCAGTACCAGCAGCAATAACAGGCATTGAAACTAAATAACCAGTGAACAGAACAATCGATGAAGATCTAAAAACCCTAAGTTCAATTTTATTTAAGAATATATCAAAAAACATTTGAACAAAAGCATAAACTGCGACAACAACATACAAAAACTGTGCCTCGGTCCATACCATCGAAAGACCAGCAAGTGGAATACCACCTAATACTGCGTAAAGAATTGACTTAATGTGATTTTTCTCCTTAATACTCAAAATCAAAAACAGAAAAGTCAAAAAGAACAACAAAAGGTTTAAAGAATCGTGATCAAACAGTGAAAATGCTGAACCGTGACCTGAACCTACATGAACAGGAATAATAGCAAGTACAAAAGCAGCTATAAGACCTGCTTTTTTACTAAACACTATTTTACCGATAAAATAAACTGGAAAAACAAGTAAAGCACCAAATAAAGCTGGCACAAACTGCATAGAAAGCCCAATTGCATCTACTTCATCCATGAATGGTTTTAGAAAATTACTAAAACCAAGTGAAGACATAACAAGTAAAGGAGCACGACCACCGCCTCTTCTACCTAATGGATAATTAAGCAAAGGATCCTCAGCTGAATAAAAAGGATAAGCACCCGTCTCATGGGTTTCTTCGACCAATCTCATATTATAGTAAGGGTCAGGACCAGACAAATAATATTTTTCTAAACCTTCGCCTTCGGGATTGTATGCTACATTACTACTAAAATTAAAGAACGAGTTGAAAAACAATACCAAGAAAAATATTGCTAAAAGAGCAATAACAACCCAAGCATTTTTTTGTAATTTAAATTTTTTTTCAACTTTTTCAGTCTCTTTTTGAACGATATGTTTAGGTTTTTTAGGTTTTTCACTTTCGTATTTTGTTTTCCTCTGTGCCCTTTTTCTCACAGCAATCACCATTTGAATAATTAAAACCGGTAAACTTGTAGTCTTATAAATAACTTATCAACAATTTAGTAGTTCCGAAAGTATACATATAATTAACTATGAATGTAAGAACTTTGTCAAATTTTTAGATTTTTTACTCCCGTAAACCGCATTATATAATCAGAAAACGGATAAAAAGTGTTAGAATATACAAAAGATATTAAATCAATAAAAGGAGGGGTATCAAAGGGGTTTCTTCGAATATTTTTATTGCCAAGTAATTACAAACTAATTGCCAATATTTGTAAGATTATACTGTGGCCATAGTTGTAAAAGCTTAAAAGAAATTTATAAATAAGCAATTATTAATTCTTAGACTGACGGGATAATTGAAATGAAAAATACAGATCAAAAAAAGATGAATGAAATATTTAAAAGGAATATAAAAACATCTGAGGATTTAGCATACTGTTATTACCAATCTTTACTGGATCAATACCAAAAGTTTATGGAAGAAGATACTAAAGAAAATATTGGTTTCAATGCATTTGCTGATGGCATACGATTAGGACTTGATATTACATTAACAATGGTGGATGACCAAACAAGAAAAGCAATCAAAGAAAAAATAAAATCAATGATAAAACATAGAAAACAAGAAGAATTGTTGAAGACATCCAATGAGATTATAAGAAAATATAAGATAAAATCAAAACAGAAAAAGGTTTCATCATGAAAAAGAAAAGATTTCAAGAAAGTGAAACAGTGGAATTG
>CAYYOO010000033.1:0-15872 GCA_964473335.1 uncultured Thermoplasmatales archaeon | reverse complement strand
TCTTCTTCCTCTTCTTCTTTTTTCTCTTTCTTTTTATCTTCTTTTTTGTCTTCAGAAGAGGCTTCTTTTTCAGCTGGTGCGGCAGGTGCAGCAGTAGGTACCGAAGCGGTTTTTATTGCTTCTTCGATATCAACGCCTTCTAGCGAAGCAGTGAGTGCTTTAATTTTAGAATCATCTGCTTTTACGCCTGCTGCTGTAAGAATTTTCTTTACGTTTGCTTCAGTTATCTTCTTTCCAGCGGAATGAAGGAGCATCGCGCTATATATGTATTCCATTCTATATTTTCCTCCTTTTAATTTTTTATGAAGTCATATTCTTTAATTTACTCATTTGAGCACTTGCTTTACCAAGTAAATGCTTTATTGTCTCTTTATTTAAGATGTTTTGTTCTAAAGCTATTGCAAATGCGTTATGATGAGCTTTCATAATTAGTGGTTGAATTGTATGTTTATTATACCATGATGTTTCAATTGCAAGATTAAATGCGTTTGAACTTGCTCTTTTGATATCTCCCATGAATTGATCCATATCTATATCTAGAACATCAGGTTTGAATATATTTCCATCTTCAAATACACCGTTGACCTCGATACCAATCTCTATTGGAAATATCTCAAGTCTTGTAAGCATCTTAGCAAGCTCGGTTGGGATCTTTTCACCCTCAGGAACAACAACCTTATCTTTTTTGATTGTAACTTTTCCTTTCTCTATTGCTGCAGGAATACCAACTTTCTGTAGTTCTCCAACAATTGGACCTGGTTTGAAAGGTGTGTCACCAGCTTTTACTTGAATATCATGGGTTGCAATTTCTCCACCTTTTGCTGGAGCCATTGTCCTTGTTTCCTGCATTTTTGCATACAGTTTAAAAGGGTTCATCTCTGTTGCAATAATTGCTGATTGACCATTAACAAAATCTTTTAGGTTTTCAATCCCTTTTATATCCTTTCCTGCTTCATCTAGTGCCCTAAATAGTAGTTTATTTTTAGCAGATCGAATTTGAGCAGAGCCATGCAGATTACTTCTCATTTTCTGTAATTGTGGCGCTGGTATTCCACCAATATTTACTATGCCTATTATCTTGTTATCTGTAAATATTTTTTTTAGTGATTTTACTTCGCCATATTTCCATTCTGCAACATGCGCCATTAAAATAATCCTCCCTAAACCAATCTCTCTGATGGACCCATTGTAGTTTTAAGATAAATAGACCCGATATTTAATTTACCTCTCTCTAGTGATGCCTCTACTCGCTTGATTATTGTGTTGATATTATCTGTAATCTCTTTTTTATCCATGTCTGAAGTACCTGCTATTGTATGAAATGTATTATTTGCCTTTGATCTAACTTTAACAGTTTTTCTTAGGTTCTTAACAATACCTGAGATATCTGCACTAGGTGGTACTGGTTTTGGCATTTTTCCTCTTGGACCAAGTACCGTACCTAAGCTTTTACCTATCGTCGGCATTAACGGAGCCTCCGATACAAAGAAATCATGTTCTGCTACAACTTTTTTAAATTTCTTTTTATCACTGGAAAAACCCTCTATCTCTTCAGGTTTGATTAAAAGATCAACATGTTTTTTTGATTTTAATGCAAGTTCTCCACTAGCAAAAAGAGCGACTTTTGCTTCTTTACTTCCTCTACCATGTGGAAGAACGATTTCTTCATCAACACGGTTCTTAGGTACTTTTAAGTCAATATTTTTTAGATTAAAAGTTAAATCGACAGTTTCTTTAAACTTTCTGTCTAGCTCTTTTGAATTTTTTAATATTTTTTCAACTAAATCTAATGTTTTTTTATCAGCCATAGTTATCATCGAGTGTTTTGTATGCACATTCTTCTATAAATATAGAAAATGTAGACTTCGGGAATGACAATCATATTTATAAAATTTTGGTTTAAAATTTAACTATTTTTATCATTATAGTATAATCGCTCAATTATTAGCTCTAATAGTTCCTCTGGCCCCTTTGTCTTTTTTAGTTCTTTTTTTATTATCAAGGGCGTTCCATCAATATTTTTTTTGCTTACTTCTTTATCTGTTATAAGCACTGCATTTTTCTCAGTAATTTTAGATATGCTACTTAGCATGTGTGCTTTTTTCAAAAGTTTTTTATCATATTTATCAACACAGGTTAAAAGTATTTTTTTCTTATCTTGACTCACTGCCTCAAAAGGAGCTCTCTCCATAGGTATAACCTTGTATCCAACCTTCTCAAGGATTGAAAATATTTCTTTTTGAAATTCTTTGAATATCTCTGTTGTTTTTTCTTTCTGGATGAACTTTTTTTTATTTATCTTTGGTTTTTTCAAAATATCTATTGGTTGAGTAATATTTGTACCAAGTAAATCTTCAATTCTAAATGCAACCTCAACTGTAGAGTTCATCCCCTCTTCATACATCTGTACAGTTCGTCTTGAAACCTTAAGGGTTCTAGCAAATGACCCAAGAGATATCTTTTTCTCTTCTCTATATCTCTTAATTTTTTCAGTGTCAAGATTAACATATAGACCACCTGGGGCGGCATACACTTCTAGAGGTATTCCTTCAAGTAGGTGGTTTTTTAGAGTATCTAAAGAGATTGCTTGTATACCAAATCTGTCATATACGACATCCTCTTCAATTATCCCTGATCCTTTTCTTTCACCTATAAGTACTGGACAGCCTTTAAGTAGAGTAGATAAAATCCTTAATTCATGTGCTACATCTTCTGACATTGCATTTATATTTGTCAAAACTTTTATTATCAGTAGTGAGTTGTCCCTTCTTGCAACTAGATCAAACCCTATTGGTCTCATTGAGCAAAGTTCTGAGACATAAAAACCAGCACTATTAAGTGTCTCTCTTATTTGTTTGATTAGTTGCTTTCGGTCCATTGTATTAAACTCATAAGAAAGAGATTATATTTAATAATATCGGGAGTTAGATAAATATCTGGATTGGTATTGATGATACAGATTCAATAAACGGGGGTTGTACTACCTATTTAGCTTCGATAATTGTAGATAGATTAGTTGATGAAAAAATTGATATTATCGGTTTTCCAAAATTGGTAAGATTGAATCCAAATATCCCTTGGAAAACAAGGGGAAATGGAGCTGTTTCTATTAAGATAGGCGTTGGTGAAGGTCGATCTAGGCTTATTGGTATGATAAAAGACAAAGAGATATTATGCTTTGAAAAGGAGAAAAGGACCATATATGATGAAGAGGACTTTAATAAGATAGTTTTTCTTATAGAGAATGTAATAAAAGAGCATGCAAGATTAGATGATAAAAACACTAATTCAGGTTTTGCATTGTTTGAAAAAAAACCATCTAGTAAAAGATATTTTAACGCTGTAAAAAATATTTTATCAATAGATAAAACGATTTCTTTTTTAAAAGAAAATGCATCTTATTACAAGGGATATAATAACAAAAGAGGGTTAATAGGTGCAAGTGCTTCAGTTTCATGGGATAACTCAAACGATAAGACATATGAACTTATTGCATATAGAAAAAAGGGTAAGTGGGGTACAATTCGTCTTGTAGATGATGAAAGTACAAAGATGATCGACAAGAACTTCAGCTCCACATTTGACAATTATGATTATAAAAACAATCATAATCGAATTGTTCCTAGTTCTCCTTGCCCTGTTTTATATGGTATAAGAGGAGATTCTTTTAGAGATTTAATAAATGCTAGATCTATTGTCAAATCTGAACCAGTTGATAGTTGGATGATTTTTGAATCTAATCAAGGTACAGATGATCATTTACAGAAAAAGAAAATCAGTGAAATAAAACCTTATGAATCTGTGATACTCAAAGGAAAAGTCTGCAGTGAACCCAATACAATCAAGGGTGGACATGTCATATTTTCTATAGAGAATAAAGGAGAATCTGTTGATTGTGCAGCATACGAACCGACAAAAGAATTTAGAAACATTATCAGAAAATTGATTATAGGCGATGAAATCGAAGTATATGGAGGTGTTAGAGAAAAACCGCTTACCATAAACTTGGAAAAGATTAAGATTTGTAACCTTGAAGAAAAAATAGAGAAAATTGATAATCCTATCTGCCCTAATTGTAATAAACATATGAAATCGATTGGTAAGAATCTAGGTTTTAGATGTATAAAATGTGGATTAAAAGACAATAATCCGATTTTAAAGAAAACAAAAAGAGATATTAATACTGGTTTTTATGAAGTGCCAGTATGTGCAAGAAGGCATCTTAGTAAACCCTTAAAAAGAGATTTATAACCATAACGCTTTTTAAGGGAATAATGCTTCATGGTTTCAAAAATTTTAGAGTTTGCGGGTGTGGTGTAGCCTGGTATCACTTAAGCTTGCCAAGCTTATAACTCGGGTTCAAATCCCGGCGCCCGCATAGATAATATCATATTTGTTATAAAATTTATATCATATTTGATATAAACTCAATATCATATATGATATTAACATCTGATAATTAGGAGTAATATATGTTAAAACTTGATTTACATATTCACTCAATGTATTCTGAGGATGCAATAGGTTCTCCAAAAGAAATAATCAAACATGTTAAAAAGAAAGGTTTAGATGGCATAGCAATAACTGATCATAACTCAATTAAAGGTGGATTGAAAGCACTAAAAGAATGCCCAAAAGATTTCATAGTTATCCCTGGAGTAGAGATATCTGCAAGAGACGGACACATCATAGCTTTGAATGTAAAAGAAAACATTAAAAAAAATCAAACAACAGAAGATACAGTAGATGAAATCATAAAAAAAGGCGGTACTCCAATTGTACCCCATCTTTTAAGATCAATGTCAGGAATAAAAGAATTAAATTTGAAAAATATTCTTCCTAATATCTCAACTATAGAAGTATACAACTCTTGCAGTACTCAAAAATCAAATTATAAAACCTCAAAGATTGCAAAAAAATATAATCTTGGAGGTACTGGAGGAAGTGACTCCCATATACCCCAATATTCAGGTATGGCATATACAACCTTTGATACAGGTAAAACCTCAATAGAAAATCTTATTTCTGAAATAGAAAAAAAGAAAACCTGGGGAAAAGGAAAAACCTTACCTTTATCCTATAGAAGATCACGTATGATCAAAAGTATAAACCAGTTTTTTCAAAGGGGCTTAAAAAGAATATAATAAAGCTTAATACAAAAAGAAACATTCTTATTTTTGGATGGATGATAAATTAATCGAAGAGATAGTTAAAGAGATTAACAAAATAAATGAAAGACTTAGAGCAATAGAAAAAGAACAAAGACTAATAAGAGAAGACATCCTATCAGGAGAACCAGCTTTTCGTATGAGAAAAAGATTACTAGAAAATCCAAAAAAATATGAAGAAATTAAAAAGAAAATTGATGAAAAAATTGATATTAAAATTTAGAGTCGAATTCTCCTTCATCAATCATTTTTTGAACTTCTTGAGGTTTTTTTCCTTCAACAGTTACCCCAATAGAAACACAAGTTCCAATAACTTCTTTTGTTTTTTGTTTTAACTCTTTACCAAGAAGATTATCGTATTTCATTTTTGCAACCTTGATTGCTTGATCAACTTTTAGATCACCAACTTTATGAGAAGAAGGTGCTCCAGACCCTTTTTCAAGTCCTAATTCTTTTAAAATAAGTGATGCAGCTGGTGGTGTACCAACCTCAATTTCAAATTTTTTGGTTTTAGGGTCAACTATAACTTTTACAGGTACTTTCATACCATCAAATTCTTTGGTTTTATCATTTATTGTGTTAATTATCTCCATTATATTTACGCCCAGCGGACCTAATGCTGGACCTAAAGGTGGACCTGCAGTTGCTTTTCCGCCTTCTACTAATGCTTCAATAGTCTCAGTCATTTTTTTCCTCCTTTTTATCTTCGTCTTTTCTTTTAATAACTCTAACCTGTTCCCCTCTAACGGTAATTGGTATAGGAACTACGGATTCAAACAATTCAACTGTGATTTCTTCTTTTGTATCATCAATATGGGTGACTTTTGCGGTTTCACCTCTAAATGGACCTGAAACCATCTCAACAACATCTCCTTCAGCAATTTTTGCAACAGCAGATGCAGGTATAAGAAAATGCTCAATTTGATCTATTGGAATATCTCCATCTAGCATATTTCTTGCATACGAGATTGTTTTAATCATTTCTTTAATCAATTCTCTATCATATCCCTCAATAAACATATATCCTCTTAGTTCAGGAGTTACAAGAATCGAGGGTAGATCTACCTTTTTTTTATTTGCTCTACTGTTTAGTAGATCCGCAGTATTTTGTTCTTTACCTACTTGAGTTTTGATTGAAAGAATCTTTGATTTTTCTTTAACTTCTTCTTCAAAATCAGCGTTTTCCATACTTATTACATCCATATTATTATAAACCAAGTGCTTGAGCTATATAAGGTGCTAATTGTTTTGCAATGAAAAATATAAGAAAACCCAATCCACCGATTAAAAGTATACCTAAACTAGTAATTTTAGAGGTTTTTGAATATTCTTCATTTGTTGGTTTTCTAGCCATCTTGAGAACTCTACCATACTTTCCTCTACCAATTCGGTCTCTTCTTGATTCTATTCTGTTCTGTAGATCCCAGGCTTTATCTACGAATCCTTTTGTGTTTTCGGTTTTTTTATTTTTCTTTGGGTTTTTCAATATTAAACACCTCAAAATACAAAATGGTCAAATAAATAGTTATATATAAAGAATTTGGCAATTTTTGTTTAAAAAAGAAAAAAAAGGATTGATTTTTTTATGCAACAAAATCAATTCCATACTCTTGATTTTCAAATGATTTTTGATTTGGTCCTAGTATTTGTTTTGATTTAACACCAGTAATAACAAGCATCGCTCGAATATTTCTCTTTAGTTCCGGATCAACTGTTGTACCCCAAATGATCCTTGCATTTGGATCAACTCTGGAATAGATTTCTTCGACTACTCTTTCAGCTTCAGATATTGTCATATCCTCGCCACCAGTAACATTTACTAGAGCTCCAGTAGCTTCACTAATATCTACTTCAAGAAGTGGTGAGTTTAATGCTTCAACAACTGCATTTACGGCTTTGTTCTCTCCTTCTGCTTCACCAAGGCCTATCATTGCAACTCCGCCTCTTTTCATAACAGTTTTTAGATCAGCAAAATCCAGATTAACTAGACCCGGCATTGTAATCATCTCTGTTATTCCCTTTATTGATCTCATTAGTACTTCATCAGCGACCTTAAAAGCTGCATTTAAAGATAAGTTTGGTACAATGTCTAGAAGTTTATCGTTTGGTATAACTATAACAGTATCACATACCTCTCTAAGTCTCTTTAAACCTGCTTCAGCGTTTTCCATACGGATCATCCCTTCAACACTGAATGGAAGTGTAACAACGCCAATAGTTAAAGCACCTGATTCTTTTGCTAGTTGAGCAACAATTGGTGCTGAACCTGTACCTGTTCCTCCACCAAGACCACAGGTTACAAAAACCATATCCGATTTACCAAGAGACTTACGAATATCTTGCTCACTTTCTTTTGCCGCTTCTTCACCTACTCTAGGAAGTGAACCAGCACCTAGGCCTTTCGTCAAATGTCTTCCTACAAGTATTTTTTTTGGAGATTCAGCCAACAATAAATGCTGAGCATCTGTGTTAATTGCAATTAATTCAGCACCAGATATGGCACTTTCAACACAACGACTAATTGTATTTGTTCCAGCTCCACCACAACCAACGACCTTAATATTAGTTGTTAGATCTGCCAAAACACTTTCTAATTCTTCATCATTCATACCCATTTCAACGGATTGACGCGTAAGTGAATCTTTTAAAACGTCTTTTTTCTTAGAATTAGATTTAGATTTCTTTTTTTTCTTTGGTTTATTAGCTTTTTTTGCTTTTTTCTTTTTTTCGTTTGCAACTACATCTTCAACTATCTTTTTCATCTAAATCACCATACCCTCACAACAAATAATCCCCACTTTATTGCGATAATTTTATTTTTTTCAATATTGTAAAGTATATTCACTTATTAAATATTTCCTAAAAAAAATTAGTTATTTCTAAAGAAAAATCTATACTTCTCACAGAATGAGTTAGATAGCCAAGAGATATCCTGTCTGCATATGAAGCATATTTAGTAATATTTTTAGGCGTAATTCCACCAGAAACTTCAATTTTTATTTTTGGATTAATTTTTCTAATTTTTTTAGCTACTTTTTTTCCATCTATAGGGGAAAAATTGTCAAGCATAATATAATCCACATTGTTTTCTGCAGCTTCTATTGCATCTTTTTCATTTTCTATTTCAATTTCAATTATTTTATTTTTAGTTTTTTCTTTAATTATTTTTATAGTTTTAGAAATAGACATATTTTTTGCTAAATGATTGTCCTTAATTAAGACTGCATCATAGAGGCCAAAACGATGAGGATCTCCTTCTCCAATTTCTACAGCTTTTTTTTCATATTTTCTAAAACCTGGTGTTGTTTTTCTTGTAGCTGCTATCTTAACATTTGGATTGATTTTTCTACATTTTTCTGAAAGTTTTTTTGTTTGGGTTGCAATACCACTCATTTTACAAATAAAGTTTAAGACCAGTCGCTCTCCAATTAAAATTGACTTAACTGGCCCAGTTACTATTGCAATAGTTTTATTTTTTTTAACTTGGTTTCCATCTTTTACTAAAGCTTTTAGATTTGCCCCTGTCTTTTCAAAGACTTTTTTTGCTTCTTTGATTCCAGCTACAACACAGTTTTCTTTAGTAACTATCTTTGCTTCTCCTTTTTCATCTGAAAAAAGTGATTCAGTTGTTATATCGCCTATTTTATCTAAATCTTCTTGGAGAAACCTATCTATATCATCCATGTTAATATTTTTTATACCTAATGCTGTTTTAAGGTTTTGGTAATATTCCATGAAACTAGGAATGATTGGCTGCGGCGCAATTGGTACAGATGTTGCTAAAGCTGCAGATGAAATGAGTGAAATTAAAAAAATATATCTTTACGATATTGACAAAAAGGCCTCTAAAAAACTTAACAGCATTATTAAGAAATCTGAGGTTAAATGTGTTGAGGATTTTTTAGATGATGTAGATGTTGTTTTTGAAGCAGCATCTCAAGAAGCTGTTAATCAATATGCTGAAATCGCCCTTGAATCAAAAAAGGATATTATCATCATGAGTATCGGGAGTCTTTTTGATAATGGTTTTAAAGATAAACTTGAAAAAATAGCAAGAAAAAACAATTGTAAAATATTTCTTCCATCTGGCGCAGTTTGTGGTATTGATGGTATTTTATCTGCAAGTATTGAAGAAATTGACGAGGTGACCCTTGTTACAACTAAACCTCCAAAATCTCTTGGGAAAAGTTTTGATAAAAGAACAATTGTTTTTGAAGGGTCTGCTAGAGATGCTGTAAAAGAATTCCCAAAAAATATTAATGTAGCTGCAAATCTTTCCATTGCCGGAATTGGCTTTGATAAAACAAAGGTCGAAATCGTTGCAGACCCTGTTGCAACTAGAAATAGCCACAAGATTCTAGCTCATGGTAAATTTGGTAGGCTAAGAGCAATTGTTGAAAACATGCCTAACCCAAATAATCCAGGTTCTAGTTATATGGCTTCTCTTTCTGCTATAGCTACACTTAGAAGAATTATAAATCCTATTCAAATAGGAGCTTGATTGCAACCTTAAAACTTAATATTTGATTTTCTTTTAGGAGTTTTGATAACAAGATGAAATTTGAAATAAAAAGCAGAGATGCGTCAGGAAGAATATGCAAAGTTCAAACAAAACATGGTACAGTTACAACTCCAAACCTGATGCCTGTCATTAATCCAAATAAGATGATTATAAATCCAAAAGAAATGAAGAAACTTTTTGGAACTGAGATTGTAATTACTAATTCGTATATCATAAGAAAGAGCGATAAATTAAGAGAAAAAGCATTAAAAAATGGCGTTCACAAGCTTATTGATTTTGATGGACCTATCATGACTGATTCAGGTACTTTTCAGTCATATGTTTATGGAGATGTCAAAGTCGATCCAATAGAAATCGTTGAATTTCAAAGAGATATCGGTAGTGACATTGGAACTATACTTGACATATTTGGTACACCAGACATATCAAAAGATAAAGCAAAAGAGGGATTAAAAGAAACAATTATTAGAGCAAAAAAAAGTGTTAAAGTTAAAAAAGATATGAATCTTGCATGTACTGTCCAGGGTTCAGTTTATAATGATTTAAGATATAATTGTGCACAGGAATTATCAAAAATTGATTGTGATTTTTTCCCTTTAGGTGGTGTTGTTCCACTCATGGAAAATCAACAATACACAGACCTAGTTAATGTTATCCTTTCTTCAAAAAAAGGTCTTGATCCGAGTAGACCTGTTCATTTGTTTGGTGCAGGTCATCCATTGATCTTCCCACTAGCTGTGGCTCTTGGTTGCGATTTTTTTGATTCATCAGCATACATAAAATATGCAAATGATGATAGAATGATATTTCCAAACGGAACTGTTAAACTTCAAGATATAAAAGAAATGTCTTGTCATTGTCCAGTTTGTTCTAAATATAAGATAAGTGAGTTTAAAAATCTCAAGAAAAGTGAAAGAGCAAAAGAAATAGCAAAACACAATCTTTACATTAGTTTTTCTGAACTTAAAAAAATTAGAAATGCAATATATAATGGTTCATTATGGGAGTTAGTTGAAAGAAGAGCTAATTCCAATCCTTATCTTTTGGATGCATTAAAAGTTCTTAGATCTAAAGAAAATAAAGAGTGGCTTGAAAAAAATGAACCAATAAGTAAGAAAAGTGCAGTATTTTATACAGGGCCTAATACAGTTCACAGGCCAATTCTCTATAGAGTTCATAAAAAAATTCTATCTAATTTTAATAAAAATTCAGGTAAAATAATTGTATTTTCAGAAAGTGAAAAACCTTATTCTATATCATATAAAAAAGAGATGAATGAAATCTATGGAAAAAATCCAAATGTCACTTTACTTGTTGATTCTTCGCTTGGTCCGGTTCCATTCGAACTTGATGAAATGTATCCCTTTGCTCAATCTATATTTCCTAAATTTACAGATCAAGAAACTGAAGAAGTCGTTTCAAATATGTTTGAACAATTCACAGATAAAAAAGATATAATTTGTTGGACTGATAAAAAAACATTAAACCAGGTTGAAAGTTCAAAAGAAAAAGAATTTGATATTGATATTAAACGAGTTAAATCTGTTTGTGACATACAGTTTAAAAAAGAGGCTGGAAGTGCATTATTAGATGGAAAAGTAAGATTTGTAAAGTCAAAAAAGACAGGTAAAATAAGAAATATATATGTCAACGATAAACATGTTCTATCTATGCGAGCTGAAGATGGTATGTTTACATTAAAAATTGATGGGGCAAAATTGCTTCATAACAAATTTAAAAAACCATCTTTAAGAGTTATAATTGATGATGATGCAGTTCCTTTTGTAAAAGATGGTAAAAGTGTCTTTTCAAAATTTGTAGTTGATTGTGATAAAGATCTAAGGCCTTTTGATGAGTGCTTGATTGTTGATAAAAAAGATAAATTGCTAGCTTGCGGAAGGATTTTACTAAATAGAGATGAAATGCTTGCATTTTCAAATGGTATGGCAGTAAAAAATAGGGAAAATCTATAAAAACAAAGTTTTATTATAAAAATAGGTTGAGTTACTATGTCAAGATATGGCAGTGGATTTAGAGAACCTCCATGGGTAATGGGTGCCCCTAAAGAAGTAATGGACTGGGTTGATGCAAGCCACCCTAGTAAAAAAGACAAAGCAAAACATGAATTTCAAAAGAAGTTTTTAAAAAACCTTCATATAAAATTTGATTTTGATGTAGATAAAAAAGAAATTGATCCTCCAAATTTTATATCAAAAATTGTTGGTACTAAATATTTTGAAGAGGATTTTAACTTGTTATCTACTGCTGAGTTAATTCTTAGAGGTCTTGCTAAATCTAAATTTAAAAATACTGCAAAAATTGTTGTTGACAAAAAAACTCTTTATGATCATCCTGAGAATAAATCAGATCTACGTGACACAATCAAAGGATTAAAAGATTTTTCAGATGAGATTAAAAATGGAAAGAATCTAGAAATCGTTGCAATTCTAAAAGATGTTGAAAAAGCAAAGGCCCTCATAAAGATATCAAAGATACACAGTGAAAAAGACCATTCCATTGATATTCAGATCAAAGGAAAAATCAGAAAAGATATCTACCATACTTTCTTGAACTATATAAAAGATAATATTGGCCTAAAAAAGAACTAATTATACGATAATAAACGAAATTAAAATAGGCAATTTTAATAATGACTAGTTTATTTTCAATTTTCCTAGATTTGAGGAGGCAAATTTTAGATGGCTGAAAAAACATCAAAAATATCTGGTTTTTATAAGCTACCAATCAAAAAAAGAATTGAAATAGTAAAAGAATTTTCTAATTTAACTGATGAAGAAGCAGATGTGTTCTCTACGTCTTTAGACATGGATATCTCAGACAGAATGATTGAAAATGTTCTTGGAAACTTTGAACTGCCGGTAGGTGTTGCAGTTAATTTTAAAATAAATAAAAAAGACAAACTTATTCCTATGGCTGTTGAAGAGTCAAGTGTTGTAGCAGCAGCAAGTAACGCTGCAAAAACAGCTAGGATAAAGGGAGGCTTTACCGCTGAATGCTCAGATCCAATAATGATCGGTCAACTCCAGTTACTTGATATTGAAGATATTGCTTCAGGTGCTGAAAAGATACTTGATCATAAAAAACAACTTCTTGAACTTGCTAACGCCCAAGATAAAATTCTAGTAGATCTTGGAGGGGGAGCAAAGGATCTGGAGGTTAGAATTCTTGACAGCCCTATAGGTAAAATGATTGTAACTCACATTCATGTTGATGTTAGAGATGCAATGGGGGCTAATGCTGTAAATACTATGTGTGAAGCTCTTGCACCTATGCTTGAAGAACTAACCGGTGGACGGATCAGATTAAAAATTCTCTCAAATCTTGCTGATAAAAGACTTGCAAGAGCTAGAGCAGTATTTGACAAAGAGAAAATGGGTGGAGAAAAAGTAGTTGATGCTTTTCTTGAATCTTACACTCTTGCATCAATTGATCCATATAGAGCTGCAACCCATAACAAAGGCATAATGAATGGGATTGATTCATTAATTATTGCTACCGGTAATGATTTTAGAGCTATTGAATCCGGAGCACATGCATATGCTGCTAGAAACGGTCAATATACATCTTTAACAAGATATCATAAAGATGAAGACGGAAATCTTGTCGGCGAAATTGAGCTCCCTGTTGCTGTTGGAATAGTAGGTGGTGCAAGTAACATCCATCCAAAAGCAAAGGTCTGTAAGAAAATACTTGGGATAAAAAGTGCTTCAGATCTAGGGGAGATTGTTGCAAGTCTTGGTCTTGCACAAAATTTTGCAGCGGTTTATGCTCTTTCAACAGTAGGAATTCAAAAGGGACATATGAAATTACATGCAAAAAACATTGCTGTTATGGCCGGTGCGTCAGGTAAACAAATCGACCAAATCGCAGATAAAATGATAGAAGAAGAAAAAATAAAGCTTGATAGAGCAAAAGAAATATTAAAAGAAATCAAATGATCCTTTCAGATATATCCTCAGGCTCGCGTTCACAATAATAGCATTTTATCCTTAGAGGATCCTTTTTTATTACTTTAAACCTACTTATAACTGGCTCATTTGCATTAGAGATACATGTAGGATTCGAGCAACATACAATTCCTTGTATTTCTTCTGGAAGATTAACTCTGTGTTTCTCAGCCACTTCATAATCTCTGATAATATTAATGGATGCTTTAGGTGCAACTAACGCTATTTTATCTACTTCATTTGGATCAAGTTCTCTATTTTCAACTTTTACAATGTCTTTTCTTCCGAGTTTGCTTTTAACATTTATAGCAACACTTACAACTGAGGTTGTTGTCTCAGGAATGCCTAATATTCTAAGAACTTTTACAGCATTACCTGCATCAATATGATCTATGACAGTTCCATCTTTGATCAATGGTATTTTTAGTTCTTTTTTCCTCATAATAATTCCCCGCTTACTAAAGATAAAAGAGCCATTCTAACAGGTACTCCATTAAAAGCTTGTTTGAAATATACTGCATGATCGGTGCTATCAACTTCTGGTGATATCTCTGTTACTCTAGGAAGTGGATGCATGATAATAAGATCCTCATTTGCCTTTTCTAATAATTCCAAATCAATTTTATATGAACCTACAACCGTATTATATTCAGCAGCATCAGGAAAACGCTCTTTTTGAATTCTTGTAGCATATAAAACATCTGCTTTTTTTATTGCTTTTTCTAGATTTGTGGTTTGTGCAGGTTCAACACCTAGTTCTTTACATTCATCGATTACTTCTTTTGGCATCTTTAAGGATTTTGGAGATACAAAAGTAAGATCAACTCCATACATTGATAGTGCATATGCCAGTGAATGCACAGTTCTACCATACTTTAAATCTCCAAGAAGAACAATATTATTTTTTTCTATTTTCTTTTTCTCAGTAAGAATTGTAAATAAGTCAAGAAGGCATTGTGTGGGATGTCTTCCCGCACCATCTCCAGCATTTAAAACAGGTGCTCTTGCAAATTCAGCTGAAAGTCTTGCTGCACCCTCATGAGGATGTCTGATTACTATTATATCGCTATAAGAATCAGCCATTCTGATTGTGTCTGCTAAACTTTCACCTTTCTTTTGAGAAGTACCACTTGGATCAGAAAAACCAATTACTCTTCCCCCTAATCGATTCATTGCACTTTCAAAACTAAGGCGAGTACGAGTGCTAGGTTCAAAGAAAAGTGATGACAAAACTTTACCATTTAAAACATCTTTATACTTTTCTCCTTTAGCATATGGCAACATTTTTTTTGCATATTTTAAAATGTAGTTTATTTCTTTTTTTGAGAAATCTTTTATTGAAATAATATCTTTTTCAGCAAATTTCATCCTAATCAAAAAAAAAGAGATGTAAAACTTGCTTAATAAACTTTTTAATTATACAGATTAAATGAAAAAGGGAGAATATTTTTAAGCTATTAGTTTTATAACTATTATGACAAGAACTGTATAAAAAGATATATATAATATAAAGTTTAATGAATATAGTAGAACAAGACCAAGGTGCAAAACTATGCCTAAAAATAAAAAAGTAAAAGATGAGCTTATCGAAAAATTACATAAAATTATTGATAATTCTTCAAAATCTTCTAAAAAATCCAAATCTAAGGATGAAAAAAGTTTCCAAGATTTAAAAGAAAGATTAAAAAATAAAAAAATAGAGAGTAAAAAAATATCATATACGGTTTCCGAAACTGAAAAGACATTGGAACCAAAAGTAACTGTGTATCCTAGAGGTAAACAAAAAGTAGAGATATCAAAAATAAAAACAAAATTAGAGATATCAAAAACAGAGATATCAATAGATGATGAAGATATTTTTGAAGTAGAAAAGATTAAAGATAAAAAACCAGAATTTTTAAAAGTAAAACAAAAAGAAGAAGAAGAGAAAAAAACCCAGGAATTAACTGAATGGAAGCCTCAAGAAATAGAAGAGATAAAACCTGAGAAGGTTGAAGAACTTCCAAAATGGGAATCCGTAGAAGAAGAAAAAGAATTTCATGAATTAGAAAAACCAACAGAAGAAGAGATTCAATATGATGAAGAATACTGTCAAAATTGCGGAAGAAAATTAGTGAAAAACGCACTATTCTGTGATAGTTGCGGACAAAAAGTAATTGCAAGTCAAGAACAAAAAAACGATTTTGAACAAATAGAGATAGAAAAACCAAAAGA
>CAYYOO010000032.1:14368-16157 GCA_964473335.1 uncultured Thermoplasmatales archaeon | reverse complement strand
CAGCTTTTAAGATGGTATGTACCTGTGAGATATACTAATCTGGATGATACAAATGAGGTAGGGCAAATTAGTGATCTTTATTACTCTGATCTTTATAGATATAATGAGTCTACTGATTCAACAGAATTTGAAGATTGGGACTCAAATGGTAATGGAATTTTTGCAGAATTCAGTTATGATGAAGAAAAAACAGATAACCTTGATTTATATCCAGATATAAAAGTTGGAAGACTTGCTTTTAGAAATAAAAGAGAAGTTGTGACTGTTGTAGATAAAATCATAAATTATGAAGAAAATACTTATGGATCTGATTGGTTTAAAAATTTTTTAGCTGTAGGTGGAGATACTGATCCACCTGCTAGATGGGGAGAATGGAATGAATCACGACTTGGTTATTATGAAGGTGAGATTGAAACAAATCTTTCTGCAAGTTATTTAAAACCACTTGGATTTAACATAAAAAAACTATTTACTTCAAACTCTAATTTTACAAATACCCAAGATCTAATAGATGAAATTAACAATGGAGCAGGCTTAATGCATCTTAGCGGCCATGGAAATCCATCGTCGTGGACTAACTTTCCTCCTGATGCCGAAAACGAAAGCGATTCATTAGATTACTTATTTACTAATTTTGATATGAAAAAACTAAAAAACAAAGAAAAATTACCAATATGTGTGATAGGTGCGTGTTCGAGCAGTAGATTTGATGTAGGTCTTCTAAATATCTTAAAAGGAATATTCACCGAAGGATTTTTTGACTATTTTTTCGGCAAAATTAGCTCAGGTTCTGGAGGTTTTAAAAAAGGTGATTGGGTATTTCGTTGTTGGAGCTGGAATATGATAATACAAAAGAACGGCGGATCAATTGCTACAATCGGTAATTCAGGTATAGGCTATGGAAATAGTGATCTTAATTGTACAGATCGACTTGATGGATATATATGTACAAGATTTTTTTATAATTATAATAATCTTACAAATAGAGGAATATATAATCTAGGCAATATTCATAGTAAAACCATTTCAGATTATTTGACAAATATTTACAAAGTAAATATCGATGAATATGACTCATGGATGGATATAAAAACAGTTGAAGGTTGGACACTTCTTGGTGATCCCAGTCTTAGAGTCGGAGGTTATCCATCTACTTAATTTTTATATTTTTTAAAAGCTATTATGATAGATAAACCAATCATAAATATGATTATTTCAAAACCTGGAATAACTAATTTATCATCGCCACTTTTTTTGTCTATCTCTGCTATTGTGGAACTACTTGATTTTTCACCCATGTTATCTGTGACTGTTAAAATAACGTTATATTCGCCGGATTCTTCATAGGTGTGTTCAACTATCATACCTGTTTCATTTTCTCCGTTGCCAAAATCCCATTCATATGAAGTGATTGTGCCATCTGTATCGTAACTACCTGAACCGTTAAAAGTAATTTTTTGGCTTGCATTACCGCTGTATATTCCTCCAGGTATAGCAACAGGTGCAATGTTTTCACCAGGAGTACGGTCTTGTTTTATTTCTACAGTTATTGCATCTGGGTCTGACCATTCATCCATATTATCTTTTACTTTGAAATAAATTGTATGTGTTCCAAATGATAAATCTGATTTATAAAAATTATCTAAGGTGCTGATGACACCGTCAATACTTGATTCCCATTTATAACCAGTAATCGTTCCATCTTGATCTGATCCATAACCTGAAAAGGTTATCTTGTCTCCATAGTTTTTTGTAATAGATGAGGAAGAAGGTGAAGTTATTGTTGCTG
>CAYYOO010000032.1:0-14268 GCA_964473335.1 uncultured Thermoplasmatales archaeon | reverse complement strand
TTGTCTCCATAGTTTTTTGTAATAGATGAGGAAGAAGGTGAAGTTATTGTTGCTGAGGGAATCTGGTTATCCTGACTTCCTCCATTTTTATCTTGATTTACTATCAATGTTTCCTGGTCATAGCTTGACCATTCTTCATTAAAATTTTTTACTCTAAAATAAACAGAATGTGAACCTGGTGAAAAACTTGAATATGAAAACTCTTCTAACTCACTCATAATATTTCCATTTATTTTCCATTCAACAGAACTTATCTCATCAGCAGGTGTACCCATTCCAACAAAATTTACTGTATCTCCTTCTGTTGCAGGATTCGGTGAAATTGAGGTTATATATGCAGATGGTTTTTGTGTTGAAAAATATCCAAGTGGAAAATTATCTTTATTGTTTCCACCTGGTATGTTGTAGGGTGTATCTCCGATTTGATTGTTGTCACTATCGTAACCTTCATAGTCGCCCCAGTAGTTACCTTGAGAATTATAGTCCCAGTAGTTTATATGCGGATCATTTGCATTTTGACTATTACTTTTTATAATATTTTGATAAAAATAGTTGCCAGTGGAGCTTGTTTGTGAGGATATATCTACTCCATATTGATTGTTATAGCTAATTGTATTATCACGTATTATATTGTTGTTTGATGATTTATAAATATAAATTCCATTTTTATTGTATTGAATTATGTTATTATATATTTCGTTATCAGTTGAATCAGCTATTAATGAGATTCCCGCGCCGTTATTGTTGTTTTTAATTGTATTTTCATATACTGAAATGCTGGTACTATGATCTATTCCTATTCCATCGCCGGTTTCACTATTTGAAATAATATTATTATTGATAATAGAATCCTTAACATAAGAAACTGCGATACAATCTTTACCTGTTCCACCTGCATTTTTTATATTAAGATCTGAAATCTGAACTTCTATCTCACTGAACCTTACACCCTCAATTTTTATTACATGATCAGAGTTACCACCGTCAATTATTGTGGTATCTTTATTTTCCCCTGTAATTGTCAGGTCTTTATTGATTTGGATGTTTTCATTGTAAGTTCCACTATTGATATAAATGATGTCATTTTCATTTGCATTATCTATTGCCTCCTGAATTGTAGAATAATCTGTAGGTACATATATGGTGGAAGGTTCCCCCTTAATACTTAGATCATTATAACTAGAAAAGAAAAACATAGAAACAAGAAAAATACTAGCAAATAACAAGAATATTAGAGTTTTTCTCATATCTCACCATCCAACCTATAATACTCTTTGGTGTTATTAATATTTATATGTATTGTGTAAAAATACAAATATATAAAAAAGACGCCCCGGTCGGGATTTGAACCCGAGTCGTAGCCTCGACAGGGCTACATGATAGGCCGCTACACTACCAGGGCATATTTATTTTTTTAAGAGGGTAAATTATGGTCTCTCTTTTAATCTTTTCCATAAAAGAATGTAATAATATTGTCAATTTGTTATAATTACACAGAGAAATTATATAAAAGAAGTAACAGATTAGATATTGTGGATGAGTAAATGAAGGGAGAGATTGTTATATTGTTTAATGAGGGGTATATTTATGCGTAGAGAATTTGATAGAAATTTGTTTATTATGTTATTTGCTATTATGGTAGGTGCAATAATTATTACTTATTTTGCTGCAGACATTGTTAAAAAGTCTGAGATGGAGAGTTTATCACAAGAGATAACTTCAGAACTTAATACTAAGCACTCGGAGGAAATAAAAGATATTAACAGTCTTTATGAAAATTTCACTGATAATTTTCTACAGGGTTTTACCAAGATAAATTCAGCTCGGGAAACTAGATCATATGGTGATTATTATTTTGATTTTGCACTTTTTTGGTATAACAATGTAATATCGGAAAATAATGAAAGCTATGTTGAAAAATGTATAGATAGTTGTGTTAATGCATCATATAAATATATTTCATCTAAACAAAAATTTTCTGAATCTAGACCCTATTTTACAATATCAAAGAATTTTACTAATGATTCGTCATATATTGGCCTAGCTGATTATTTTATATCTTTTACAAAATCAGGTGAAGAGATCACAGATTTAAGATACAAAACTAGTATTTGTTTAAAGAAAGCTGTTGAAAATTATTCAGCAGGTGATTTTAAAAATTCATCTGAATTTATGGAGAATTTTACAATGCTTGAGAATATGTATGAGGATGCTTTAAAAGAGTATACTGAACTAGAAGATTTAATTGATAACTTTGTATTTTTTGAAGAGGATCGTACAAAACCAGGTGGATCAAGTTAATTTTTTTTTATTCTATTTCTTTTAGTTTCATCTTTAATTCATCCCAGAAAAACATAGGGCAGGCAACAGGGTTTTTAGTGCTATACCATTCTATTTGAGCCATCTCTGAAAAAGAGGCACTAAGTTTCGTGTCTGTTTTTGATGCGACTACACCCTCATCTGATTTGTTCAAGAAATAATCAATGTTTCCTTCACTATTTTCTTTTATTTTTAGTTTATACCAATCGTTTCTAAGATATAGCTCCATTGGATTGCAATATAAAGGTGCCCATGTACCATTCCAATAGTAAATCTTTAGATACCAATTAAGTGGGGATTCTGTATCATCTATATACGAATAACTAAACTTTATTTTAGCTACTTCTTGACTTTTATTATTTTTAAAATCAAGATACAGATCTGATGATTCACTTGCATCTCCACAGGAAAACCATATTTCCCACCATTCAATTTGTCGGTTAAACTTTGAAATTGAGTAATTCCAATATTGTTTATTTGTATCTGATCTAATTTTTGTTTTAAAGGAATGTGAAGAAGAGATATCATCATGAAGTATAGCTGAATAGTTATAGTTATTTGCTACTTCAAAATTACCTGATATTTGCCTATTCTCACTTGTTTCAAACCATGTTTCTCCTTGAAAACTTTGCTGTGCCGTTTGTTTGGGTTGGTCATCTGAAAAATCCTCAGTTAAAATATCAGGCGGGGTTATAACTGTGATATTTGCATAGATATTTTCAGTTTTGTCGTTTTCATCTATTCCATCATCGCTACTGTCCCAATTTACCATTGCATGATTTGATATTATGTCTCCATCATCTATATCTTGATTAATAACTACATTAAAACTCAATCTTACAGTATGCATAGATCGAATTTCTCCGTTCCATGTAATCTTATGATCTACTTCATTATACACTGGGTCGTTTATTGAATACGTGCAATCTGTATCTATTGATCCTTCAACAAATGTTACTTCTGAGGGTAATATATCTTCGAATTCATTACCTGCATTATCTGGTTGATCGGCAATTCCGATATTGCTGATATCTATTGTATAAGTCAATTCATCTTCAGGCTCTGGTAAATTCCCATTTATATCTTTAACTGTTTTACTTGCACTTATCGAGGGTTTTATTTCTGGCCAAAATTTAAAGTTATCAATATATGCTGCGCTGTCTAATTGATTGTCTCCGCTATCAATAATACTTATCTCTAATGTTATTATATCGCCAGGAGTAACTTGGAAATATCTATCAACTGCTGTTGTAGCACTTGCATCGCTACCAATCACATCAGGTGTAGTTGATACCCAATCAACTTCATCAGGGTCTTCAGGGTTAGTTGTACCCTTTTCTTTTGCAAAAAGATCAAAGCCGGTTCCGTCTAGGTCATGCGCATCTAAAACTAGGTCTCCTCCATTTTCATCAACATCTAATATATGGGTACCAATCGTCCCATCATCATTTGTTGCCTTTACTGTAAATTTATCGTTATATCCTGAGTCTATCCATTCTGGTCCTTCTGTTGAGAAAAATTGGCTTGTATAATAAAGATAATTCATATCTATTGGTACTTGTAATTCCATTGTTAGAATTGCTTTATCAAGCTGAGAGTAATAATAAGGATACTGTGGGCCAAACCAGGTACCTCTCTCATTACCTGGGTCTTGTCCGTTTGAGGTTGCAACACCTCCGGCAATTCCAGTACTTAATAGTACAAATGTATCTCCATCAGAAGGAAATATGTCTTCGCCAAGTGACGATAAAATCACTGCTTGTTGATTTCCAGATGATTTGTCAGAATAAGATGAGCTTATTAATGTAGATTCATTTGCAAGAATTGCACATGCAAGTTGATCGCTAAAGGTATCAGCTTTAGCTTGTTCTGAAAAATTTGGGATAAATAAAATTGATATTAAATATAAAAAAATAATTATCAGCTGAATATTTTTTAGAATTTTTTTATTCATATTCTTATCCCTCCATATATTTTTTAATTTCTAATGTATTTGACTCTACAATACTACCAAAATCTAAACTATTGTTTGGAATTATTCTACATTTCCAAATATCGCCAAGTGAAGTTTCTTCAGATACCATAACATTCTTTGCTGTATCCTGGTTTTCTCCAAATATATAGTTTTGATATATCTGTTCTTGTGAAAGTGTATGATCATAAATACGAAATTCATCTAAATATCCACTAAAATTACTAATGCCTGTAGTACCTGTTGTAACATTTACATATATTTGATCAATATATACCAAATCATAATTACTTGTGGCATCACATCTAAATTGAAGTTTCATATCGTCTGGAAAATTGTAATCAGACTCATTTATGTATAATATTTTATGATACCAGGTATCCTGTGAGTAACCGCCAGGATAGTTCATGTCAAGTACTGTATTCCAACCATATCCTGTGTAATATCTTACCCACCAATCCTCATCATATCCCCAGTCCCAGTAGTTTCCACTTCTTAACCACCAGAAATCCACCTTTATTTGGGTATAATCAAAGGAATCTAGATCTATTCCGTCGGTATGATAAAAAGATGAAGCCCATCTGCTGTCATCTCTTATTTGGGCTGAATATGTACCTTGATGTTTTTCGTCATCTGTAATTGTACAGTCCCAACCACCGTCTGTATAGTTTCCCCAGCCGTCTTCAAAATCATCATAAGTTAATGTATTCCATGATGCTTGCATTTCTCCACCATGGCTTTTTCCTATGTAGCCATTTTGAGGTGTTCCATCTCCTAGACTTTCTCCAATTCCATGTGATGTTTGAATTTCATCAAGTTCCCCATCAACATATATTCTTTTTTCACCGGTTGAGCTACTAAATGTTACAACTATGTGATGCCAATTATTATCATTAACTACTGTTGATCCTTCGGTTTCAACTGTTATTGAATTTGCTGTTGTTGACCATATAATTTTTCCTTCATCAGAGATATCTATTTCCCATAGTTTTTCTTTGTCAAATGAAGCTACCGCGCCAGATGAATTTGTTTTAATCCATGTTTCAATAGTTATATCATCAATGTAATTTGATTCAAAACAAGTTGGTAGGGATAGGTAATCATTTCCATCAAATTCATAGCATCCTCCTACTTGACCATTACTACTCCAATTAGCATTATATACTGTTGCATTGTTATTGTTTCCTGAATAATCAATTGCAATTGAAGAATTATCAATGTTAAAGGGCATTATTATGTTATGTATTGAATTGCTATTTTTTTCCCATCTGTAGATATAATTTGGGTTATCTATTTCTGTATTTATATGATTTCCAAAACAAAGCAGATCTTCATCCACAGTGTTTTGTTTTAAGCTAGATAAAAGAATTATATTTGGATCAGATTGTTCGATTTTTCCAGATAAAATTCCATTAAATATTTGTTGATATTTTCCATCTTTATTTTTTGTATAGACTGTTACCTCTAGATCAGTTTCACCGATGAGCTTGATATCACTTCTTCCTATTTCATCTAAAGGATATTTGTATTGGCCGATTTTCCATTTTTCATCTGTTAATATTATTGACCCAACAGATTTTCCATTAGGCTCTTTAACTATTATCTTAAAATTTGTAAGTGCATCTCCACCAGCATGTTCTAAAACAATTGCTCCTTGGTCATTTACATATCCCTCGATTTTTACATGGCTTGAAATATCAGGTCCCGGTGGATAAAGATACATATAAATTGATGCAAAAGCAAGAACAGCGATAAAAATTAATAACATACCTCCAACTATCTCTGATACTGCATAGTTTTTTCTAAAGGTTTGTTTTTCTCCCATCTCTACCTATCCACAATTATATTTTACTTATTATTGTTTATAACACTTAGGTGCTCTTTTTACAGATTGAAATATTTGCGTTATACTCTCCTATAATGGCTTTATAAATACAGAGTTAAAATAGGAATTTGAAGACAAAGAATGAAACTAAAACCAATACAAATCCATATCTCACACCGCTTGAAAGTTTTCCGTCCATCATAAAACCACCAAGTAGGCCACCTCCAACACTTTGAACAAGTACAAATATCAAAAACATATTTTTAAGATCCAAAGGATTTACTTGTGCAATAGTCAAACCACTATCTCCTACTGATGAGCCAGCAGGTATTTTATCTTGCAGATCAAAAATTGCTGAAAAAATTGTTTTGTCAATAATCAAAATTACTGCTAGAAACACAAAAAAACTGATAAAGATTACAATACTATACATTGACATCTCTGTTTTTCTTTGTTCTTCAATCAATTTACTTTGGTCTATTTCTTTTGCGGCTGCTTCAAAAACAGCAGCAGTATTTCCACCTATCATAAGTGCCTTGTTTATTGTTATAACTATCCTTCTTACAGCAGGAGTATTTATTCTGTTTGCAAAATTTTCTAGTGCTTCATCAACTGATATTCCCCATGTCAACTGAGATGCCATCATCTTTAATTCAGGGGTCAGTTTTCCATGATCTCCTTGTGCTGATGAAATTATTGCATCAAAAACAGTCATACCTGATGATGTTGAACTACTTATTTCTCTAAGTAAATCTGGAAGATGCTCTTCGATTTCTCTTTTTCTTTGTGCTTTAATATGATTGTAAAAACCTATTGGTCCAATAGCAGTTAGCAATCCAAAGACAATAAAATCAGCCCCTGTTAGAATATCACCTTTAATTACTGCCATATCAAACCATAAAAGAATTCCTATAAAAAATAAAATCATTGAACAAACTATGGAGATTGCCAGGAGTATGAATATATTTGTGTCTTTACCATAGTATTTTTTTTTGCTGTATTTTTTTCTCTTTAAAATACTTGATATATCTTTCATATTGATTCACCCATACCTGAGCTCATAAGTAGATAAAAACCAGCATAGGACATAGGTAGAATCAACAAAGCGATTATATATAGAAATGGAAAGGATATTCCACCTTCACTTGTTAGACCCATTATCGATATGATAATTACCAAAAACAATGGAAAAGCAATGACAGTTACAACAAAAGCCTCAGCCATTACAGCTAATGTATCAAGATTCTTTTTTCTTTCAAGAAGATCTGTAGCCATATATTTATCAACACATCGCTTAAAATATGGCCCTAGTTCACTTCCAGATTGAATTGTTGCAAGAATGCCTTGTATGAATTCTTTAAATTTAGTTGATGGTGATATTTTAATTGCGTTATTTAGAGCAGTTATTGTATCTACTCCCATCATGTTAATTTCAGTTGTTATCTTCTTTGATTCTTTTTGAATTTCGTCATATAATTCGACTTTAGAAAGTGCTTCAAAGATCTCAGCAGGTGAGACACCTGCAACTGACATGGTGTCAATAAAATTTGTTGCATATGGTAGATATTTATCTATTTTTTTCCCACGTGTTTTTGCTAGAGTATTTGGTAGAGCTAAATAATATCCACCTATTGCCAATGGTACAACACAAGATACAATCAGCATTAATATTGAGGTATATTGATTTGGAAAAATTATATATAAAAATATCGTTGAAATAAATGATACGATAAAACCAAGTAGAATATTCATTATAACCATAGAAAAATATTCTCTATATACCATAGGTATATCTGCTTTTTCAAGTATTTTGTTTTTATTTGTTTCACTTATATCAAATCTTTCAAAACTATTTGAAAAAAATCTTCTACAAAACCTTGTGTATTTTGTAGATTTCAACTGTTTAACTCCTCCTTAGCTTTCTTCAAAAGATCATCGGGATATTTATGGTATAGATTTACAATTCTACCTACTTCTCTATAGTCATTTATATCTTTTTCTTTCATCCATCTAAGAATCATCATTCTTTTTTCTAGTTCTTCACAAAGCTCTATATCACTCCAGTCATTTTGCAGACGGATATTATTAAGTACTTTACTTGAACCGCTGCTTTCAAATCTATCGTCTGTTTTTGAAACCCATTTATACGGCTCCATAAAAATAAGCTGGTTTGTATCTGAATCTAGTTTTATAATCTCTGTTATACTGGTCATTCTTCTAACTGTTTTACCTTTGATGTCTATTGCATTCTGGAAAACTATTATCTCTAAAGATGTTAAAAGGGCTCTAGGTAGTTCTATAGGTGGGTTTTCCAGACGCTGGATCAAAGTATGGATGTCACTAGCATGAACTGTTGAGTAGGCAGTATGTCCTGTGCTCATCGCCTGAAATAGGCTGTATGCTTCTTTTCCTCTTACCTCTCCTACCATTATCACTTTTGGTCTTTGTCTTAAGGCTGCTCTGATCAGATCAAACATATCAATATCTTTACCTGTTTTTTCATCTGCTGCACTAAAACCTTGCCTAGTTGTTCCTGCAATCCAGTTTTGATGTGGTAGGTTTACTTCTCGGGTATCTTCAATTGTTACGATTTTATGAGTTTCAGGTATAAACAAAGATAGAGCATTTAATGCAGTTGTTTTTCCACTAGCAGTGCCACCGCAGAATAAAACAGATGCTCCATTTTCTATTGCCATCCAGAAAAAGGCACCCATCTCAAGTGAAATTGATTGAAAGTTGATTAGATCAATAGGGGTTAAAGGATTTTCTTTGAACTTTCTGATTGTAAAAGTCGAACCCTTGGTAACTGTTCGGGCTAGTGTTGTCTGAAGTCTAGAGCCATCTGGTAGTTTACCATCGACTATTGGTGAAAAAACTGATATTTGTTTACCGCAGATTTGAGCGAGACGAACAACAAAAGAATTTAATTGTACTTCATCATCAAATATGACATTGGATGATATTTCATCATATTTTTTATGGTAAATAAAAACAGGTACTTCGTGTCCATCACAGCTTATATCTTCTATTCCTTCATCCTTCATTATGATGTCTATTTTACCATATCCAAGAAAATCCTTGAATAGATGATAAAATATCTTATCCTTGATTTCTTCTTCTTTTTTTTCTATTTCTTCTTTAGTTAGGTCTTTATATTTATTGTACTTTTTTGAAAAAATCTTTTTTTCTTGTTTTTTTGTTTTGTTTTTTTCTTCTTTTGGTTTTTCTTTTTTCGTTTTTTCTTTCTTAGATTTTTCTTTATCTTTTTTTGTTGTTTCTTCTTTGTTTTTATTTTTGTCTTTTTTTGAAAAAAATGAAATTAAACTTTTTTTATCATCATCTTCTCCTTCTTCTTTTTTCTTTTCCAAATTTAGAAAGTCAATATTGTTGTCTTTTACAATGTTATTTAGAGTATCTTCTAAGAATTTTTCTTTTTCTTCATTTTCCATGTCAGATACATTGACATCAGCTAGCATTTTGAAAAGATGGGTTAACTCGTTTTTTATTTCCTTTTGGTCATCAGTAAGTACTGGTTCAATAACTTTATAGAAATATTCTTTTTCTTCTTCATCATATATAATTCTACGAATGCCTTGTCCTTTATACCCAAAACCAGTTCTTTCCTCGATTATTTTTTTGTTTTTATCTGTTTCTTTTTTAGTTTGTTTTTTTATTTCTTCTTTTTTATCCTTTGTTTTTTCAGGTTCCTTTTTTTCTTTTTTTATGGTTTTTGTTTTCTTAGTTTTTTTATTTTTTGTCTCTTTTGCTTTTTCAAGTAAACTCTTTTGTTTTTTAGTAGGTTTTTCTTCAGGTATTTCTTCAACGATCTGAATGTCATCTTTTTTGCTTTTTTGTTCTTGAGCTTTTTCTAATAATCCCATAAAACTTCACTTTTTTCTGTATTTTTTAAGTACTTTTTCATAAAGTTCAAAATCATCTGACTTTGCAAATTCATCTATTTTTTCTTCTGGTAGATCGCCTAAAAGGTCATCTATTATATCTAGAGCTTGGGATAGTTCTTTATCGTTTACTAAGGTTTTTTCTTCTGGTATTTCAGGTTTTATTTCTAGTTCTTGCTTTGTTTCTTCTTTTTTTGGTTTTAATAGATTAATGGAAAGTTTCTTTTCTGGTTTTTTTATCTTAGGCTTTCTTTTTTTAACTTGTTTTTTCTTTTTTTCTTTTTCTAGTTTTTTTGCTTTTTCAGTTTCTTTCTTTTTATTTTCTTCTTGTTTTTTGAGCTCTAGTTCTTTTTTCTTTTTAGCTTTTAATTCTCTTTCTTTTTGTTTTTTCAGTTCTAACTCTTTTTCCTTTTTTTCTTGAAGTTTTCTTTCTTTTTCTAATTCCTTTCTTTTCTTCTCTTTTTCCTTAGCTAGTTGTATCTTTCTTTTTTCTTCTAGTTTTTTTTCTCTTTTTCTTTTTTTTGCTAGTTCTTTTTCCTTTTTAGCTTTTAGTTTTTCTCTTTTCTTCTTTTCCTTTTCTAATTGTTTCATCTTTTTTTTCTTTTCAATTTCTTTTTTCTTTATTTCTAGTTCTTTTTCTTTAGTTTTTCTCTCTATTTCTTCGATTTCTTTTCTCTTACGTTCGATTTCTTCTTTAGCTTTTTCAAGTTCATTTTTAGCTTTTTTAACACCGTTTTTTTTCTTGGTCTTTGCTTTGGTTTTAGTTTTTTTATTTTTGTTTTTAGTGACTTTTATTCTAGGTATTTTATCTGATAGTTTTTCTTTATCATCTTTTTTATGAAAGAAAAAGTTTGCAGGGTTTTGGTTTAAGATATCTTGATCTACAAAATTATTATTTATTGGAATTTTCACTTCAAATAATTCTTTGTCAAAATGTACTTTGTTTTTTTCTGTATCTGTTTTGAATTCTGGTATTATTGGCTTTTTCTTACATGGTTTTCTTTGTTCTATGGATGGCTCAAAAAAACTATTTTTTTGATTATTGTTTTGTTTTTTTATTGCGTTATCAATTTTTTTAGAAATGTTTTCATCGAGTAATACAAATCTAGGTTTCTCTGTTTCAACTTTGGTTTTTTCTTTTTTTTGTTCAGGTGTTGTTGTGAACTTTACTTTTTTTATTTTTTCAAATATGCTTCCTTCTAATGCTAAATAGAAAATTACATCCCTTTTTTTTATTTTTGGCATTCTACCTAATCTCCCTTAGATTTAGTAGATGCTTTAACAATTTACTTTTTAGGCATCCCAATCCAATTATTCCAAATATGTAAGCAAGTATTAATTTAATAAAAGTTTCTATTAATTCATTTAATTCATTTTCTTTGTTTTGTTATAATTAAGACAGCAGTTTTTGGGTTATACTCTTTTTGATTCTGTTTTTAAATTTATGTTTTTTCTCATGTTAGTTTGACAAAAAAGGATTGTGTTATATTGTTCATTTTTACGAAAAGGTTTTAAATATAAAGAATGTTAGAGCTTAACATGGTAGATGGGTATAAAATATTGAATTTATAGTCTGGGAGGCTAAAATTCAAAAAGTTTTTATACCTTTTAATACATCTACTATCAAAATAGCTTAGAATTAAGCTAGGAGAGAATGGGAATATGAAAGCAAATAGAAAATTTAAAGAAGATGGTGAGGCAGTTTCAGCTGTTATTGGTGTTATTTTAATGGTTGCAATTACAGTTGCAATAGCTGCTACAGTGTACGTGTATGTTAGTGGAATGCTTGGTACTGGCGCGGATAAAGCTCCGGATATAACTTTTCAAAAAGGTTCAAATTATCTGCAAGTAATTTCTAAGAGTGAAAATGTATCTTGGAATACTCTTCAAGTTAGTGGTGGTAGTCCACCTTCAGGTTATGTAGAACCTGGTCAAAAAATCACGGGTTGTTCTGGAACGGTAACAGTAACTTATGATAACTCAACTCTATTAGGCAGTTGGGATTTCTAATAAAATAAACATAAAAATTTTATCTCTTTTTTTTAATTTTATGCCTAATTGTTCAACAGACAATACCAAAAGATTCAATAAAGCAGTTTCTACTGTAATTAATGTTATATTGATGGTTGCTGTTGTAGTGTCAGTATCATCCTTCGTAATTTTTTATCTTAGTAATATGACTGATACAAAGGATGAAGAAACATTTGAGATTTCGTTTCTACCAGATAAAAATGCGAGAACTTTAACTGTTACTAAGCTTACTACTAATCTTAGTTGGAATGATCTTAAAATAGATGGTGGAGAACCTCCTGCTGGAAAAACTTATATCAAGGTTGGGCAAAAAATAACAAGCTGTGAAGGTACTGTTAATGTGATATTTAACAATAATACTCTTATTGGTACTTGGGACTTTTAATTTATAAATTGATTTCTTTTTTTCATTACTTTAATATCACACTTTTTGTTTACAGACTATTGGTTTTAAAGAATTAAAAACTATAACAATCCTTGATAGCGTTAGACTAATAAGAGGAGTAATAATATTATACATCCTGAATTAATAAATAATAATTTTTGGAAATTTTTATATAGATAATTCCCATATAAGGAATTATATGGATAAAAAAAACTACTTATCTAAGGAAGAACAAATCCTTATCCAAGAAATAAAAAAAACTAA
The DNA here is from genome assembly GCA_964473335.1 of uncultured Thermoplasmatales archaeon. GTDB lineage: Archaea > Thermoplasmatota > E2 > DHVEG-1 > DHVEG-1 > CAYZTD01. Next base: position 1,573 of record CAYYOO010000032.1, on the reverse strand, counting down.
AGTTATAGACAATTCATTTATAAAAGAAATATTTCCAAAATATTCACAACAAAAAATAAACAAAATATGTCACAACTTAATTTCAAAGGGATATCTTTACAAGATAAAAAAAGGATCATATATCGTAAATGAAAAACCATCAAAAAAACCAACAATTACAAACCCATTTAAAATAGCTCCATACATAAATAAAGGATATCTTGGTTTTTCATCTGCATTAAGATTATATGATTTAATTAGCTACGAACCCTTTACAATCTTTATAGTAACACCTAATAAATCACAAGAAACCGAAATTGGAAACTACCTATTTAAAACAGTATCAATGAAGAAAAAAGCAACAGGATCAACATTTTACAAAGATGTTTACACCTCAACAATTGAAAAAACATTCTTTGATTGTTTTTACAAACCACAATATGCTGGTGGTTACAAAAAAATCATAAACGCATTTACAAACAAACCACAAATAGAATGGCAAAAATTTCTTTATTATTTCGAAAAATATGCATCAGATTCATTATTTCAAAGAACAGGTTATATAATAGAACTACTCATAGAAAACAAGATAATAAACCCACCCAAATACCTTTTAAATAAATTTAGAACACATATAGGTAACAAAACAAAACTCCTTCCTTCAAAAGAATCAAAAGGCAATTACATAAAACAATGGAAGCTAATTGATAATATTGGAAAAAAAGAACTTTTTTCAGAGGGTTAAAAAATGATAGATATAGATATGTTAAAACTCCAAGCAGTAAAAACAGGTCTAGGAATAAAATATCTTTCCAAGGAACAAAGATTGTCAAATCTTTTAAAACAATTAAACGAAATTTTTCCTGATAAAAATATTGTTTTAAAAGGCGGTACTGCTCTTAATAGAGGATATTTATATCAAGAAAAAAAGGGAAGATTCTCAGAGGATATCGATCTAGATTATATAAAAAAAATATCTCTAAATGAAAAAATAAAAAATATCAAAAAAAATATGAAAAAAATAGTTGACTTTAAAATTGATAAACCAAGAATCCTACATAGAACAATACGTTTTGACTGTATATATACAAATCAAATTGAGGAAAAAGATAGAGTTCAAGTGAAATTTTACTTAAGTAAAAAAGAGAAAATTGGCAAATATCAAAAAATACTTTTACAGTCGCAATATCTACCTACTGACGCAACAAATTTTAATGTATATAGTTTTGAGGAACTTCTATCACAAAAACTAATAGCATTATACAGGCGAACTGAAGGAAAAGACATCTATGATCTTTACTATGGACTTGATTTAGAATTTAGAAAAAAAGAAATCTACAATTCACTTACAAGCCTATTCAATCATTACCATATTGATCTTAATCAAATAGATTTTTTTAAAAAACTTGAAAAAAAAATTAGTGACATGGAATCAAATTCAAAATATATAGGAAATTCAACGAATCATTTTATTCCAAAGAATCTTCGACCGAATTGGAAAATATTTATAGCTGATTTAAAAGAAAAAATAGATCAAATTTTTTTATCACCTTTTAGCAAGAAGACCACCTCAATTCATTAGGTGGATGAATTG
>CAYYOO010000031.1:10672-17504 GCA_964473335.1 uncultured Thermoplasmatales archaeon | reverse complement strand
TTTTTACCAATCTTGATTATATGTTTTTTTGCTTCAGTTAGAGAGTTGTATTTAATTGTCTGTTTGATTTCATTAAATGGTTGGTCAATCTTCATCCACTTCAATCTTTTACCATATGCCCATAGTGTATCTATCATGCCTGCTATTCCTGCATATCTTCCAAAAAAAACAAGTCTTCTGCCATTTTCATCTGTGATCGTTTCATAATCAATTAGACTGCAATCTAATTCCATCATTTTTTTTAACATTGGCATGTTGTATTCTTGACCTTTAATAGTGTGTGAGAAAAAGACATAGGTTTTGTTTTTTTCAAAAAAAGTTATAGGCATTTCTTTTACGCCAAATATAACACTTGATTCGCTTAAGTTCTCGCAAATCATTGCCCCTTGCTTTTTATATTCATCCTCGCTAAATATCCTTATTGGAGATGGTTGAACTATTGTTTCTATACCGTATTTTTCTTTTAAGAATTTTACATGAGAAGGAGTTATTGGTGTTCTTTTTTCCCACTTGTTTTTATCTTCTCTTCTTATACCTATCTTTACTGTCATTTTTTCATCCTTATTTATATCTTAAAATACCACCAATATGACCTAGATCAGATATCTCTTCATTATCTGTAAATTCTATTTTTGCATCTGTTCTCTCTGCAAATTCAAGAATTTCTTCTAAAATATCAACTTCTGATACTTTCTTTCCACAGAATGGACATATTTTCTTTTTTCCTTCTCTAACATATTGGCAATGTTCACATATCCATCCTCTTGGTTTGTAATGTTTTTCAATAATTAATAATTCAACTTGACCGTTTTTTACAGCCTGCAAGGTTTCATTTATTCCATAAACTCCTAACCCCTCTTTTAGTATCTCTGATTTTAATTGATCTACAGACAAATTACTTTTCTCTTTTTCTTTATCTGATATCATCTGAAGGGATTTTTTTATTAGTTCATTTTCATCATCTATACTTATATCAATGACATCTACAATTTTTTCTTTTATATGTTGAGGTAGTTCATCTACAAATTTATTTTTTGATGTCCCTGGTCCAGCAATAACAATTTGTTCATCTGTTCTTTTTTCAAGAATATCAGCTACATCTTTGAAAAAAGATTTTATCGCACCCCTTCTTAGCCTATTGAATCTTGCTTGTGACCATCCTCCTTTTTTATGTTTGTTCATTATATCTTTTGATATCTTTTTTGTTTCATCTATTGTACCCATAGAAATTGAAAATATCTTAGCTGAGTTTGAATTTATCAGAACAAGTGTATATGATTCCCATTCATCAAGTATTCTTGCAAGTGGGCGAAGATAGGGTGAAGAATCTACAATTAATAAGTTATCAACTTTAACTTCAAGAGGAATATATTTACTAAAACCATTTTTCTCTGAAGAAAAAACTGCAAAGTTTTTATCATTTGTTTTTTCTAACTCTTTTTCAATAATACTAATTGATTTATTGAAATTATCAAGTTCATTACCCTTCAAAATCGACCTGCAGGCTTTTTTTCTTCGTTGTAAAAATTTTGTGTCAAATCCTTCATGGAAATATAAACTAATGAAGGTATCTTCACTATCTTTGTCATATATCTCTGAAAGTTTTCTAATATCTTCTTTTAAATCAACACTCATCTTTATCAAAAAAAGGTAATTGATAATTGTTTTATAACTTCTTTTAAAAAAATTTACTTTCAGTGAACCCTAAAGAAGGATTATAAATATTGAACATAGTTTTTATTTTGTTTATGACAAAGGATTATAGAAAAAAGATTCAAAATTCAGATATAATAAATGCTTCAGATATCTCGCAGTTCAACTATTGTTCTATTTCTTGGTATCTTCAGAAATTAGGTTACAAACCAGATTCTATATATCTAGATGAAGGAACAAAAAAGCATAAAAAACACGGAAATCTTATTGATAAAACAGAAAACTATGATAAAAAATCCAAATTTTTTAAGACCATTGGTTTTCTATTCCTAATAATCTCATTATTGTTTTTAGTTTTTGAGGTGATTTTATAGGCTTCTTTTTTTTGTTTTTTATTTTTTCGATTATTTGCTTTATTCTATCTTTGATAATTAAATTAAGAGCCAGGAAAATAAAAAAATCAAATAATATTCAAGACGGAAAAATTACATATACCGATCTAAATAAACCATCTAAACCTTTTTTTTCTAAAAAATATCGATTGGCAGGTAAACCTGATTATATTGTTGAAAAAAATGGAATATTTTATCCTGTTGAATACAAAGCAGGTAACCATAATTTTCCATTAAAAAACCATGTCCTACAACTTGCTTCTTATTGCCATCTTATCGAAGAAAATTATGGTGGATTTGTACCATACGGAATACTAGTTTATGATAAAAATAAAAGTTTTAAAATCCCATATAATCCTGCTGTTAGATTTGAGCTTGAATCAAATATTCAAAAAATAAGAACATCTATTAAAACAGGCAGGATCAAAAGAAACCATTCTAATAGATCTAAATGTAAATATTGTTCTATGAAAGAACACTGTGATGATAAAATTATATAGCTACTAATTTTTTTATAAAAATATATAAACCTCTTATTTATTTTCCAATTGGGGGAAATTTTATTGGAAGAGGAGTTAACCTTTGAAGATGGGGTTATGTTAGCAAAACACGTCTATCAAAGTGCAATTGATAAAACATTAAATGGAGTGATAGAACAAGAAAAGATATTCTACAGCACCCATGATGTTTTAAGTAAATTACAAAAAAAACAAGATGTAGAAAGATTAGAGGAATTACTTTTTCATTTTAATATGGAAAACGTGTATAATGTATTATAAATGAAAAAAATATTATTTTTTCTCTATCATATCAAATGCTTCATTAATAAATTGTCTTTCCTCATCAGTTGGAGCCCATGAAAAACCAGTTTCATCTTTTTCAAAATTTGGAGCATTTGGGTCGAACTTGGTCATCAAAGTAAGATTTCCTGAATTTTTATCCCTACTTATTTCCAGTTTGATATGAATATTTTCTTTATTTTCCATTTTAATCCTCATCCGCCTTTGAATTTTAATATCTAAATCATGTTCTATAACTTATATTTTTCTTTATTGAAAAAATTTATACATTTTAAATATAAGAAAGCCATATAACGTTTTTATATAAAATGAGGAGCGAATCAATCATCTGGAGTTAAAAAAGATGGTTCTTAGAGACATAATTATAAAGCTTGTAAGATACGGTGGAAAACATAATCCAAGCTATAGCATTACTCTTACAGGTGACGGAACTGCTACATTCATTGGTTTTAAAAATGTTAGAATTAAAGGTAAAATCAAAACAAATATTGATGAAAATGATTTTTTAGACATACTTTCTAGATTCAAAGAGATTGATTTTTTTTCAATTAAAGAGGAGTTCTTTGTTGATAAAAACTCTGAAAGAGAATATACAAATATTTCAATAACTCTGCCATTAGGAGATAATAACTTAAAAACTACAGAGATACGCCACTATAATTACGATAAAAATGTATCTCATGATTTGATAAAACTTGAAAAACTTATTGAGAAGAAAATTAATGTAGACAAATGGGTTCAAAAACCAAAAATTGAGAAAAAAGAAAAAATAAAATTAAAAAAAATATTTCCAAAATTCAACAAAAAAATAGTTGTTCTCCCAATTGTATTTATTTTATTATCTACTTTATTTTTTGGATATAATATAATAAATTCAAATGAATCTGATACAAACAATGAACCAAATGACTCTGATCAGTATAATTATGACCCTATAAAATTAAGTTATTTTGTTACAACAAAAGACAAACAGCGAAGAGATCTTATTAGAACAGAAAGTTATGAGATTTTTAATCAAGGAGATACTGTCTATTTAGATTTGGAATACAGAGGAATTTTACATGATAATAAAATAAATATCACAACAGGGATAGTAGTTTCAAATGAAGATGATATTTATTATAAAAACTCATATGACTACATAAAACAAGACGCAAATTCTTCAATTTATTATTTGATCTATAATTTTACGACAAACAATTCCTGGCCCAATGAGAAAACCTATACTGTAACAGCTAAAATCATTGACCACATCTCTGAAAAAACCTGTAACTATGACACAACTTTTATTTTAAAAAATTCAAGCTTTGTATTACAAAATCCATTAGATGCAAAAATAGTTAATTTAACTCTTGTTGACGACTATAAGATATATTTTGAAGGAAGTGCCTCAGGCGGAACTGGATATTATACCTATACTTGGAATTTCTATGATTATTTTGAGGGCATCTTGATTGGTTCTACTATTAGTAAAAGTGGTTACTATAAATTTGATGATTATACTCTTGTAAACGGTGAACTGATTGTTAATGATGGTAAAAGTAGTGACATTAAGTATGAGCTTGTTTTAGTTAAAACTGTGGACAAATAGTTATATAATCAATTTTTATTATATATTTATAATTACTAAAAAAATTTGGAAAAATATAGTGAGGAGATGAGATTGTCTTTTAAAGATTTAATAAAGAAAAATTTTTTAGAAAAAAAAAATTTCAACAGATTACCTGTATTTTTAATTATTCTCTCAGCAATCATCATAATTGCCTTGATTGTCTTAGTATTATCAAATACAAATCAAACAATTGAAAAAAGTCTTACTATAGATATTTTGGAACCTGCATCAAGTATACGTGCTGCTGGAGATTATGATAAAAAAACAAGTTTTGGAAAAAATGAAAGTGCCTATATCTATCAAGAATTTTCTAATTTTATTGTAACTAATAATAAAACTAAATGTAATTTATATCTAAATATTACTGTTTATCATAATGATATCAAATTCTTTAATGACTCTTATCATTTAACAGATTATAAATCTTCTATCGACTCAAAAGTTGTAGATGCCTTTAAATGGCCAATTAATTTTGATAATACTTGGCCTACTGGAAAATATGAAGTTTTTGCCTCTATAAAAGACAAGTATTCAGGAGAAACTGCAAGTTCAACTACTAATTTTAATCTTGTATAGATACTATTTATTTAAGAAAAGCAATCCCAATTTTTGACATTTTTACACAAAATATTTAAATATCATTAATAACAGAGTATATCCTAAATCGTGAAAAATAGATTTAAGGTGAGGAATATATGAGGAATAAGGAAAAAATAATTAAGAAAAAAACGCTAATAATAATATCTAGTATTTTTGTAATTGGCCTGTTTTTTGGAACAGCTATAAACCCTGCTCTAGCAGATCCAGTTGCAACCAAAAAAGAAGAAAAAGTTACACCGGATAATGATAGTGAAGATCTTGATAGATTAATAAAAGAGATAGAAGCAGCTTTTGAAGAATCTAAAAAAGAAGCAACAATTACTTCTTCATCTAAAGAAGATAAAAGTTCAGAAATTAGTTCAGAATCAGTTGAAACTAAAGTAAAAGAAGAACCAATTATATCAAATGATAAATCTAAAGAAGAAACACAAAGTGACTCAGAAACAAGTTCAGATTCAATAGAACCAGTAATAAAACCCAAAGAAGAACCAATTATATCAGATGCAAAATCAGAAGAAGATCCTGCAAGTGATCCATATGTAATAGAGTCAAATAAAGATGAATCAAAAGAGGAAGAAAAAGCAGGACCAATATATAAAAAAGAATCTGAAGAAGATAAACAAAAAGTGATAAGCATAGAAAAAGAACAAAAAAAGAGTTTGCCAGCTAAAGAAAAAGAAGAATTGATTAAACCTAAAGAAAAAGAAGAACTAAGTTTAGATTCGGATATGATAATATCTAAATCCGATGAAACAACAATAGAAGTAATGATAGATTTAGATCAAGACGGTAAAAAAGAAAAGGTTTTATTAACAGTTCCAGAGAGTAAATATGTACCCTTTGTAGAAAAACTACTAAATAATATGCTTTCACAAGAATCTGAAGAGTGCTATTTATGTTCAATAAATGACAAAGCAAATGCAATATCTTCAAGTGTAAGCTCACTAGAAAAAGATGAATATATAGAATTCATAGATAAAGGAGTCGATATAGAGTTCAAACAAAACATTCAAAGTTCTAATGGAGTAATAAATTTCAATAAATTATATGGGGAAGACGAAAAAAGCTCATCACAAGATAGCTGGTCTGAACTAGCAGAAACAGAAGACAATCCTGACTTAAAAAATGTATACCAAGAATATAGCAGTTTTGAACTTACATCCAACCATGAATTGTTAAATGGAGGCGGAGGTACATCCACAACTAACCTAGGGGATGATGTTGGACATTGTCTAACCTGTTTAGCAATAGCAGCCTCTATGATTGTTGAATACGTTCTAATACCCGTAGTTGGAAAAGTTCTAGGAATCCTTGTTCAAACAGGCCTTACCCTTGTTGAACTGATAGCAGATTCGGTACCTGTAATTCAAGCAATCGCATCTGCAGTTACATTTATAAATAGTAAGATCAACGATTTTGCAGATGGTGTAACTCAAGATAAAATTAACAATTTTATTGATAAATATCCTAGACTTAAATCTAGCTTTTTATCACAAGATGGAGCTGCAGAAACAATATCAAGTATGATAAAATTCTATACAAAATTCTTATTAGGAGATATTATTGTTTCTGGCATATCATCCGGAGTATCTGCTTTAGGTGAATTCGGCCTAGCAATATTCAAAGCTGTAATAAAGGTAATCACAACCGCTGTTGACCTTGGTTTTACTTCAATAGTATCTTTCCTATCTATTAAACCAATCAAGTGGGCATTAATAACAGCAGCTGTTTTTGGTGTAGTTTTTATAATAAAAAACGATATGATAAAAAAAGGC
>CAYYOO010000031.1:0-10572 GCA_964473335.1 uncultured Thermoplasmatales archaeon | reverse complement strand
AGTAGCTCTACAGATACTGGTAATAACAATGCAGATAACAATGATGCAGGAAACAGCAACACTGGTAATAACAATGCAGGAGATGGAGAAGAATCAGCACCTCAAGGACCTGATGACGACGATCAACAGTCAGCACCTCAAGGACCTGATGAAGGAGACGACGATAACGAAGACGAAGACGAAAGCCTTTATTCACTATCTGTAACTATTGACGGCGGAGATGATAGTTATACACCAACCGTAACGCCAAGTTCAGGTAGCTATGAACCAGGTACTGAAATAACAATAACTGCAACACCTGAAGATAAATTTACAGGCTGGTCTGGAGATGCATCCGGTAGTAATAATGTGATAACAGTTATTATGGATGAAGACAAAGATATCGAAGCAAACTTTGCAACAGGTCTAAATCCGCCATTGTGGTAAATTATTTACAATTTACCATCAAATACATTTTTTTTATTTTTCTTTTTCTAAAAATTCTTTTTTTTAATAACAAAATTTTTAACAGTTAGATAATTCTCCTTTTTGAAATATGCGTATAGCAGTACTATTGAAAGACCGTTGTAAACCAAAAAACTGTAGTAAAGAATGCATAAAGTTTTGCCCTAGAGTACGCGCTGGTGACGAAACAATAGTTATGGATGAAAACGGAAAGCCTATTATCTCTGAAGAACTCTGCGTGGGATGCGGGATATGTGTTCACAAGTGTCCTTTTGATGCAATAAAAATAATTGGTCTAGCTGAAGAACTAAAAACAGATCTTGTTCATCAATTTGGTGAAAATGGTTTCAGACTTTTTAGACTACCCGTTCCAAAAAAAGGAACATGTGTAGGAATCTTAGGGCCAAATGGAATAGGTAAAACTACTGCAATACAAATACTTGCAGGACAAATTATACCAAATCTAGGAGAATTCGAAGAAAAACCTAGCTGGGATAAAGTACTTCATTATTTTTCCGGATCAGAACTACAAGATCATTTCAGTAATGTTTCAAACAAGGAATTCAAAACAGTAGTAAAACCCCAGTATGTTGATAAACTCCCAAAAGTAATGAATGGAAAAATAGAGGACATCCTTAGAAACATAGATACATCAGATAAATTTGATGAAATAGTTGAAAAACTCGACCTATCAAACATCCTTGATAAAAGAATAGAAAAAAGAGAAATATCGGGTGGAGAACTTCAAATTGTATCTATTGCAGCAGCTCTGCTGAAAGATGTAGATCTTTATTTTTTTGATGAACCTTCTTCATATCTTGATATACATCAACGACTAAAAGTAGCTAGAATCATCCAGGAACTTTCTAAAGAAGAAAGGGTAATAGTAATAGAACACGACTTAGCAATCCTTGATTTCCTTTGCGACCAAGTGCATTTAGTATATGGAGATGAAGGAGCATATGGAGTAGTTACCCATCCTCGCGGTGTACGCCATGCAATAAACACTTATCTATCCGGCTACTTAAAGGAAGAAAACATTCGTTTTGGTGAAAAAATCGAGTTTTTTGCCCATCCCCCTAAACAACGTCAAAAAATGAGAATTTTATTATCTTATGATAGTTTATTAAAGCAATACAAAGATTTCAAACTTAAGGTAGATAAAGGGATAATTAGACAGGGGGAAATTATTGGTATAGTAGGACCTAATGCAATTGGTAAAACTACTTTTGTAAAAATGCTTTCAAAAAATATTGAACCAACCAAGGGAGAAGTTGATTTTGATATAAAAGTAAGTTACAAACCACAGTATATATCACCTAATTTTGATGGGACAGTAAGAGATTTTTTTGAAATAAAATCCCAAGAGCTTTTTACCTCATCATTTTTTAAAACAGAGGTATTTGAACCAATGAAAATAAAATATCTACTTGATAAAAAAATAAACAATCTATCTGGCGGGGAACTTCAAAGAGTTGCAATTGCAAATTGCCTTGTCCAAGAAGCAGATATTTATCTTCTCGATGAACCATCTGCATATCTTGATAGCGAACAGAGAATGATTACATCTAGAACCATTAGAAGGGTAATTGAAAAAACAGGTAAATCCTCGATGATCGTTGATCATGATGTATATTTTATTGATATGATAAGCGATGCACTAGTAGTATTTGACGGAACACCTGGTAAAACAGGCCATGCACAAGGACCATTTAGCTTACATGAAGGAATGAATCGATTTTTAGAAGACGTAGATATAACTTTCAGAAGGGACGAAGATACAAAAAGACCCCGCGTAAACAAACCAGACTCATATATGGACCGTAAGCAGAGAAAAGATGGCGAATATTACTACAGCATGTAAAAATTATTTTTCTTATAAAAAAACAAAATAGTTTTAAACTCAGAGGTTTTTAATATAATTTGATTTTTCATGCCACGATCAGGGAGGCTTAGAAGGTTTATAAGAGAATACAGAGAGTCAGATAGAACACAGAGAATATCGTTTATGCCTCCCTTTTTCATTCTTTTCGTTGAACTAATACTACTCGTACATGCCTTACAAATAGATCACCCTGACATTATGGTAGTCGAACTTACTGGTGTTTTACTTTTTATTTCAATCATAGAAATAATATTTGTAAGTAAAGAGATGCATGAGAAATATCAAAAAAGCAATTTTGATAAAATTTTAACAATCAGACTTGATGATTTTATTACAAAAACTCATAAGAATAATGTAAAAAATATTGTAAAAGAATTCATTGAAAAATATCCAAAATATAGTAAAAGCAGGTCTGAAATATATCATACAGCCTGTCAGATTATGGAAACACACAAAGAAGAAGAAATGGAAGAAGATATCGAAGAAAAACTAATGCAGTTCATTGATAATAGAAAAAAAGAAAATGTTGATGAAATCGTTGAAAAATTTGTAAAGAAATATCCAAAATACAAGAAAAAACGAAGCGAAGTATATGAGATCACATGCCACATAAAGACAGATTCAAAGATAAATCAGAATAAAAGTTAGAATTAATACCGATTATTTTTCTTTCTCCCAAAAATCAAGAATTATATCTTTTAACTCATTTTTATCTTTAGCATTTATCCATTTTTCGTCAAAACCTCTCTGCTCAGATAATTGAATAATCCACATTATTGCGTGCATATGGAAATTTTTTTGATCTTCGGATGAGACAATTATAAAGAATGAATGAATTGGATCAATTTTATCTGATAAAATAATACCCATTTTGCTTCTAACTAAAAGTATTTCAAATTTGTTTTTACCCTTAATAGTATGAGAAATAATTCCTACACCTGGATGAGTTACAACATTTGAGTCTCTTTCCTTTTCCCTTAGGAATTCGTATAGTTTATCAGATTTAACATTTAGTTTACTTGATAGTTTGTTTGCAACAAGCCATGCAAACTTATCAGGTCTCATGTATTTATATAGGTCAATTACCTCGCAATTTCTAACGATTTTTTTAAAACGCTGCTCTTCAAGATTATCTCTTTCAATTAGAATTTCACGTAGCTCTTCATCTACTAAGTAACCTGTCTTTTTTTCACCTGTTACTCTTTCAAGAACATGAAGTAGGGAATATTCTCTCCAAATTTTGTCACGTGCAAAAAACCAATACCATACTAAACCTCCAAAGATAAAAACACCCACTATCACAATTGAACTTATACCCATCTGGAAAATTAACCAAATGTATCCGCCTATTCCAACTATCTGGATGAATGGATAAAACGGAGAACTAAAACTTGGACAGTAATTTCTTATTTTACTTTCTCGCATCATAACTACAGACATATTAACCAGAATGTACAATAACAGCACAAGTGTAGAAGCAACTTTTACTAATCCCTCAAGATCCAAAAAGAGAATAATGCTTATCATAAAACCAGAGGTAAACAATATAGATATAACAGGTGTACCTTTCTTAGTTAATTTAGAAAAAAAACCTGGTAGTAACTGATCCTTACTTAAAGCCCAAGGATAACGAGAAGAAGAAAGTATCCCTGCATTCGCAGTGGTAATAAAAGCAAGAACAGCTGCAACACCTAGAATAATTAAGCCTATCTCGCCAGCAAAGACTGCAGCACCTCTTGATATTGGCATTAATGTTTTTGTTAAATCATTATGATCTAGCAAACCAACTGTAACTGTAACAACAAGAATATATAATGCAGAGACAACCCCCCAGGCAAGAAACATCCCGAGAGGAATATTTCTTTTTGGTTTTTTAATTTCTTCGGCGACACTACATACCTTAATTAGCCCCATGAAAGATACAAAAACAATACCTGCGGTTGCAAAAATTGAACCAAAACCATAAGGCATTAACGGTTGGAATCTAGAAGTTTCAATAAAAAAGAAACCAATTACAATATATAATACAAGAATGCTGAGCAGGCCTACCACTAAATAAACCTGTGTTCTTCCAGCATGTTTAACACCAGTTAAATTTATTGCAGTAAATATAATACAAAATACCACTGCAATGATTTTTAAATTAAAATCTGACAAACCAGGGTTAAAAAGTTGAACAAATGCACCTATCCCAAATAATGCAAAAGCGGTTTTTGCACTTAATGCAAACCAAGATGCAGTACCCCCGATAGTTCCAAGTGCAGGACCCATACTTCGATCTATAAAAAAATAATCTCCGCCACATTTTGGCATAGCTGTGGTAAGCTCAGATGCAGAAAGCAGAGTAGGTAACATTAAAAGTGTTGCAATAAAATAAGATACTATCACTGATGCACCAGTTTGTTGATATGCTATAGCAGGTAAAATAAAAAGCCCTGAACTTATCATAGCTCCTGATGCTATAGAGAAGACCTCAAATAATCCTAATTCCTTTTTTAAACTTTTATCTTCCTTACCAGATTTCATAAATTTGAAAAAGACAATACTATATAGGTTATTAGTATATTTCTGAATTATCCTCAAACTTTTTAATTTTAGACTGAAAAGATTTTTTTATTATAAATGGTTTAATACTCCAAATATTATTGAAGCAAAAATCAAAGTAATAATCATAAAGATTATCGATTGATTTATTGATATTTTTGATATCTTTTTTCTAAAAGGATCAATAAATGTTGAAAATCGAATAACAACATACAAAATAAGTAGGCCACCTAAAACAACTCCCCACTCTTTTAGAATAGATAATGGTTTTATAAAAGAAAGATTAAGTATTGTAAAGCTAGATAGATTATAAGAAGCAGGAAGAATAAAAGTATCTAACCATAAATGAGGAAATAACCCTATTAATAAACATAAAGATGCAAGAACAATCATTGGCAATAGAAGCAAAAATGGAACTTCCTTAAACTCTTTTTTAGGGATTTTTTTACGATTTTTTAGAAAAGAATAATATATTATCTTTGAAAAACTTGCTACAGTTCCCATAGATGCAAAGATAAGCATAAAATAAACCAAAGGAAAACTTGTGACTGATTGTTCTATTATTATTTTGCTAATAGAGCCATTAAATGGAGTTATCCCTGAAATTGCTAATATTCCAATTAAATATAGGATAAGTGTTATTGGCATAGTAAAACCAATTCTATGTTCCCGAATGTCTTTTGTACCGGTTTTATAAATAACTGCTCCAGCACAAAGGAAAAGAAGGGCCTTAAAAAAAGCATGATTAACTAAATGTGCCACCCCGCCAGTAATGCCAATTGTTGAAAATGTCCCTATACCAACAACAATAAATCCAATCTGTGAAATAGTATGATTTGCAGTGATCTTTTTTATGTCCCATTCAATTAAAGCAAAGATAACTCCACCCACTGCAGTAATTGCTCCTAAAAAAATTATTACTTCGCTTAAATTTGGAATGTCAAAACTAAACTGGTTTATTCTAAGAAAAAGATAAACACCTGCTTTAACAATTATTCCTGAAAGCAATGCAGAAATAGGAATTGGAGCTGTTGAATGAGCATCAACAAGCCAGGTATGAAAAGGAATAATTGCAGATTTAATACCAATTGCTGCTAAAAGTAATGTAAAGATAACTATCTGCATCTGAGTGTCAACTAGAGGAATACTAGTTTGCAAAGATTCAAGGTTTAATAAGCCTGTTTCAAAATATATAAAACCTATTGCAAGTAAAAAGAATAATGATGCAAGGGTTCCTAAGATAAGGTATTTAATAGATCCTTTAAACGAACTTTTATCTCTACCAAATGTGATAAGAATAAAACTACAAATAATTGTCAAATCAAAGAATATGTAGAGATTAAAAATATCACCTGATAAAAATATACCATTCAAACCAGTCTTTAAAAGCAAGAAAAAAAAGTAAAACTTTCCAACTTCATTTTTTAAATATTTTAGTGAATAAATAAATGTTAAAAATCCAAGAATTGTAGTTACAAAAAGAAGAACAAAGGACAATTCATCAATAACAATTGTAATACCATATGGTTTAAGCCATCCCCCAACATCATATGATATAGCTTTGTTGTTTACTTCTTGAAAAACAATATACAAATAATAAAAAGGTAAAATCAAACTTAAAAAAGTTATAATTTTTTGTAAAAGCTCTTTTTTTGAAATTATATTAATGATAGATACGATAACCGCAGCGATCAAAGGAGTTAATAAAAAGAAAACTGGCATGTGTTCTATCATATTATCTCCTCAATGTTTACAGTTCCAAATTTTTTATAGATCCATACAATAATTGCTAAAGCTATAGCTGTATCACAAAGATTTATTACAATCATAGTAAGCATTAATGCCTGTGGAACAGGATCAACAACGTTTGTAGAAGCAGAATTAATAATCGGTGGAAAAGCGTTTCTAACATAACCTATTGAAATAAAAAATAAAACAACTCCATTAATACATATACCAAAGGACATCATTATTTTTATAAGATTTTTATTTGTAATTATACCATAAAGACCAATTAAGAATAATACTATGCCAATATTTATTCCATTAATCCAATCAATCATTATCAATATACTCCCATCTTATAAATAACATATAAAAAAGTACAATTCCTGCACAAACCTTCACACCAATTATTATATTTAAAACCCATATTGCATTAAAACTAGAAAAAAAGGATTTACCAATAAATATTCCAATTAGACCTGCAAAAATAAAAAAGGCAACTCCAAGAATTTCAATTAATGATATTTCTGATCTATATCTTTCAATTATATCTTCTCCATAAGATACAATAGCAAGAATTACTCCCATGGCAACAATAACTCCACCTTGAAAACCACCACCTGGGGAGATATGACCAAACAAGATCATATATACGCCAAACAGAAAAATAAATGGTATTAATGTTCTTGAGATGGTTTTTACAATCCGGGAGGTCATTTTTTCCTCCCAATCAAAAGTGTGATTCCAGAAATTGTAACAAAGATAACTAAAATCTCACCAAGTGTATCATAGGCTCTGAAATCAAGTAAAATTGCAACAACAGCATTTAAAGCACCAGTTAAGTGAAGATTATCAATATAGAAAGGTGAAATTTTAGATGTTATATTTATAGAATAAGTCAGCTTAGTTGATAAAATAACTATAAAACCAAAAAAACCCAGTACTATAAGTACAAAGAGATTAAATAAAGTATTTTTTTTCATTTTAAACCTCCTATCTTTTTGATTACAGATAAATAAAGAATAGTAGTAGCTCCAGTACCTACAACAGCCATTGTTATTGCTACATCAGGAGCCTGAAGTAAAAATAATATAATTACTAATAAAAGCGTGTTTAATGATAGAAAAATTAGTGATCTCAAGAGAGTTTTTGCTACAACAAAAAAAATTGATGCAATAACTAGAAAAACAAGAAAAATTTCTAAAATCATTTTTTCCTCCAAGGATTTTTGAATGAAAATTTTTCTTTAGGATGTGATAAAACTGGAATTAAGTCTGCTTTTCCCTGAAGATGAGCTGAACGAGCAATAGCATGAGATACAACTGGGGCCAAAATAAATATTAGTAGCAATAAAACAAAAAATTTAATAGTTATAAACTGAAAGCTAAATCTTAACATTAAACCAAACAATATATTCATTGCCCCGCCGGTATTAATTTTAGCACTGGCATGAAGCCGCATATATACATCAGGAAACCTAAACAGCCCTAAAGCTGAAATTGCCATTATAATGCAACCTATAGAAATAAATATGTCAGAAATAATTACAATAAAATCCATCATTTATCCCTCTCATGTCCAAGATACTTAGTAAACGCAATCATGCCTACAAAATCTAAAAGAAGAAATGATATTGCAATATCAAGAAAAAATACGTTTTTTGATTCAAGGCTGTATAACGCTAGAATGATAATAAAAATTATTGATATGCTATTTAATGATACAAGTCTATCTTGAAGAGTTGGACCAACAATTAATCTATATGCTGAAAATATTGAAACACCCATTAAAAAATATATAAATATCATCATTTGAACAATGCCCCTATCATCTTATCCCATCGTCCAATACTTTTTTCTATCTTTTCAGCAGAATCCTCATCAGCTGAACAATAATAAGAGAAATGAACAAATAAATAAGATTCTCCCTTTATATTTGCATCATCAACATCTATAACAAGAGTTCCTGGTGTAACTGTTATCAAATGAGAAATAATAGTTAATTCAGCATCAGAGTCTAAATCAACCTTTATGCGCACAATTTTAGGATCTATATCTAATGTCAATACCTGATAAATCAGTTCAATATTTGCAATAATTATCCTAAAAATTGCAGAAAAAACTAATGCAAACAAGTGTTCAGTAGCAAAAAAATACTGCTTCAATGTCTTTCTTTTACTTTCCACAGATGAAAGAGTTAATCTAGTTGCAATGAGCCCTATTGAAAGACATATTAAAAAACCTAAAATTAAAAAAAATATTGAAAAATTAACAGTTAAAAAAATCCAAAAAAGAAAAAGAGTTGTAACTAATACAAAAACATCTCTTTTATGAATCTTTTTCTTCTGAGTCATTTTATTATACCTATTTTACTATTTTTGCACTCATTCCGAGTATTTTTTCATAAAATTTTTCAATTAGAGTAAACCTATCTAATTTAGTTGAGTGTAGTTAATGGATATTATTAACCATTTAAACAACTATCATCTGTAATCAATGCCAATTGCCTCAAATCAAACGAGGCGATGTTAGACAATTCTAAAAGCTTTACGAATCTTTTTTTATTTCTCCCTCAGCTCTAAATTACTCAATATAATAAAAGACATAGTACTTTTATATATTTCTAATTTTTCACATTCATAGATGCAAATATAATCAACTAAAAAATTTTGTAGAATAAAATCTTTTCTTACTAAATAATCCTCATTTTTATTATTTTAAACACGATATCTGAATAATATATAAGATTGAACAGATGCAATTCATATTTTTTAATTTTTTTCATTAGTTAACAATTGAACCGTTTTTAATTACAGTTTCAACATGATTTATTCCAAAATGATATGGGATATGAAGGTGATTTGGACAATCCATAATTAAAATATCAGCTTGTTTTCCAGTTTCAAAGCTTCCAATTTTATCCTGTTTTGCAATTGCACAAGCTGAATTAAAAGTTGATGCACAAATTGCCTCAGCTGGAGTCATTTTCATATTGAAACATCCCAGTTGTATCATAAACTGCATGTTTTCCACATAGCAATTTGGATTAAGATCAGTTGCAAGAGCAACTGGTACACCCATATCTATCATTTTTCTTGCATCAGCATATTCATTCATCATTAGTGAAAAAGGAGTCCCTGGAAGTAGTACACCAATGACACTTTTATCTGCCATCTTTTCTAGATTCCTAAAATTGGAGCGGAGCAAATGATCAGCACTGATTGCACTAACTTCTGCTGCAAGACCAGCACCACCAGTATCTACTATCTCATCAGCATGGATCTTAGGAATAAGACCGTGTTTTTTTGCTTCTTCAAGAATTTTTTTAGATTGATTTTTAGTAAAAACATCCTTTTCACAAAAAACATCACAAAAACTTGCATAGTCTTTTACTTTAGGAAGCATTTCATCAATTACAATATCAACATATTCATCAGCATCCATTCCTTTAGGAACAGCATGAGCACCTAGAAAAGTTGATTCGATATCAATTAAGTGTTTCTCATTTAGTTTTTTATGTACTTTTAATAGCTTTAATTCATCTTTTAGATTAAGTCCATATCCACTTTTTGCTTCCAACGTAGTTGTTCCATATCTTAGAAGTGTACCAAGCCGAGTTTTTGCTTCATCAAAAAGTTTTTTTTCTGATGCTTTTCTTGTTTCATTTACTGTATAAAAAATTCCTCCACCCTTTTTTAAAATATCCATATAAGAGCAACCTTTAAGTTTCATGTCAAGCTCAAATTCCCTTGAACCAGAAAAAACTAAATGAGTATGAGAATCAACAAATCCAGGTATAACAGTTTTATCTTTTGCATCGATTGTTTCTTTTGCTTTATATTTTAGGTTTTTTCCGACATCATAGATAATTCCATCTTTTACTGCAATATCTCCATTCTTAATTATTGATAAATCATTCATTTCTTTTTTGACTCGAGGCCTGTTTGGACCCTTTAACGTAACAACTTCGTTTGC
>CAYYOO010000030.1:0-17579 GCA_964473335.1 uncultured Thermoplasmatales archaeon | reverse complement strand
GACTTCAGGATCAAGATAAAAAAATCATCTTAACAGGATCAAATGCAACTATGCTCAGCAGAGAACTTGGAACTCATCTAACTGGCAGATACAAATCATTTAGTATGTACCCTTTTTCCTTTAGAGAGTTTCTAAAATATAAGAATATTAAACTCGATGATACATCAATGTATCTAACAGAAAAAAAAGTCCAAATTATAAAACTATTTCAAAATTATCTTTCAAAAGGTGGAATGCCCGAATATCTTAAAAATCAAGATATCGATTATATAAGAACAACATATGAAAACATTATCTACAGAGATATTATTGTAAGATACAACATAAAAAAACAAAAGATACTCAGAGAACTTGTAAACATTCTTGCAACGGATATTGCATCTAAAATAACATATAATTCACTTAAAAACACGCTGAAACTATCAAATGCAATCACAATTAAAGAATATATTTCCCATTTAGAGAATTCATATCTTTTCTTTGAATTACCAAAATTTGATTATTCTTTGAAAAAACAGTTGAACACTCCAAAAAAAATCTATATTGTCGATCCCATGTTTCACATGCTTTGCGGAATGAATTATTCTAAAAATAAAGGAAGAATTCTTGAAAACATGGTTTTTATAGATTTGAAAAGAGCAGGTCATGAAATTTTTTATTATGAAAATAAAAACGAATGTGATTTTGTTATTAAAAATAAAAATAAGATAAAAAATGCAATTCAAGTTTGTTATAATCTACATAAGGATAATAAAAAAAGAGAAATAAACGGCCTACTAGAAGCAATGGAAAAATTCAAATTAAAAAAGGGCATTTTATTAACCAGTGAACAAGAGGATGAACTAACAATAAACAATAAAAAAATTAAAGTTATGCCTTCATGGAAATGGATGCTTAATAAAAAACCAGGAAAATAAAAAAATAGTTTTTCTCCTGTTAAAATTATTAAAAAGATGCAGGGGAAGGGATTTGAACTGCATTTTAATGGCAAAAAACAGGGTGTTTCACCTGTTTATTCTTAATATGATTTATCATGATGGTCCAATGAAATTATTCTAACAGCGTTACCCTCTATTTTGAAAACTAATACAAAAGGACCAAAATGAATTCTTTTATATCCTGCAAGGACATTTTTTAGGCTTTTATATCGTTCTGGGTTCTGAATTATATCTTTAAGTTTCTTTTGAATCCTAGAAAAGAGTTCTTTATCTTTCTTTTTTAGCTTCTTCATGGATTTTTCAAATTGTGTGCTAAATTCAAACGGTATAATCCATATTACAAACTCTCTAAATATTCTACTGCGTCCTTCTGATGGAATTTTTTGACATTTTTGCCTTTTTTCATATCCTTTTCTATTCTTTGGTATCTTTCTACCTTTTCAAAAAATACTTTTTTTCTGATTAGTTCTAAAATAAATTCTTGAATGTTTTTATAACCAAATTCTTCAGAGTGTTTTTTAGATGCTTTTAGTAGATTTTCTGGTATGGAAAGACTTATTTGTTTCAATGTCATAGTATCACTAAATGTTTCTATATATTTATATGTACGTAAAACTACATAAACTTTTCCTTCGTTTCAATATAGATATTATGCAGGGGAAGGGATTTGAACACCTAGAACTATAAAATTCTCTTTTTCTATTCTTCCTTTTTCTTAATATTAATTTTTCTAACACTCATATAGGGGCTAGTGATATGTGTGGCCCAACTAGTTTTATTTTCAATATCCTTATCTGTAACAAAATGTACATCCAGTAGATTTTTTTCTTTTATGCCTGTTCTTTTATTATTCTCCTTAGCAATTTCTTTCCCTCGTTCATCAAACCATTCAGTCAAGTGATCCTTTTGTTCTTCGGTTCCCTTGAAATGAACAATTAGATCTATGTCACTAGCTGGACCTGCATCACCCGTCTTAGTGCTACCTACCAGATACAATGCTTCTATACCATATGTATCAGGATCTAGGTCCTTAGCTATTTCTTCAACTTTCTGCATTCTCCAACTCCAGTGATCAGGAGGATTTAAAAAAGCAAGTGCCTCATTAGTTTCTCCATCCATTATAACTGAAAGGCTGCCTCCATCTTCTAATTCTGATGTTTTTACTAGTTTTACAACTTCGTCATATTTCTTAAAATCTGGAGCTACTTTTAAAAGATGGTTTTTTGCGTTCAAAAGCATTTTTTCATTGAATATTATTCTTGGTTCATCTGGATAAAGCGGCAAATATTTTATATCTGCTTCAACTAAATCCTGGAAAAAGTGTGTACCAAACGATAGTTCTGGAGTGTATTCACCTTTTTTCTTAGCAATTTCAACTAATAAAGAGGTGTTGTTAATATCGCCGTATTTTACTGGAACACCTAATTTTACATCTCCTCTGCTCCCCCATCTCCCCGGACCCATTAGTATAAACTTTCTTTTGGGAAGTTTCTGATTCAAATCATTTACAATTGAAGCGATTTTTTGCATTTTTTCAGATGAATCTAGATTCGAATATTTTTCAGGAACGACATACACGATATATTCAATGTGTTCTAGTTGGCCTGTTGTAACATATCTATTTGCTGAAAACAGTTTTTTTTGCTCAGCAATTTTTTTAGGAATTGGTTTTCTTTCAATTCCTCTTCCCTGACTTTGAGGCCTGCACTGCAAGAAATAGAATTTTTCTCCGTCTGATGCAAATTCCACATCAACTGGTGTGTTTATTTTTTCCTCAAGAGTTGTAAGTATTCTTTTCATTTTTTTGAGAAAATCTGATTTTTCAAATAATTTATCAAACGTAATTACAATATCTTCTTTTTTAAGGTCAACTAATACATTTGGCTGGCTGAGCCTATCGTTTTTATATATAGAGATTAGTCTATCAGAATCAGGAAATTCCTCAGAATGCTCTTTTAAAAATTCTACTGCATCAATTGTTTCAATTGCACCTGTTTTCAGATTTATAACATCCATATATTTAGGGGAGTACTGAACTCTTTCTCTAACTAAGGTGTTAACCTGAAGTTCAGGCCTCATTGGTGAAACAAGGATCGGATAATCATTACCCACTCTATCAACAGCGCGAGTACCTAGGCCTGGAACTAGCCGCATCATCCCGTCTTCACGTTTGATTCTTGGCGACCACCTGAATTCGCTCCTACTGAAAGCAACTCCTGCAAATAAAGGTAAATAATAATCACCTACTTTTTTCCCGACGACTTCCTGAATGAGTATGCCCATTTCTTCACTAAATTCAAGCAGGCCTCTTTCCTTTCTGTATTCAATTGGATCTGGACCAAAGGTTGATGCATATACTTCAGCTATCGCATCCATAAGATTGTATAGTCTTTCATCTTCTGAGCCAGTATTTGCAACAAAAAGACTTTTGTATTTACCTGAAAAAGCTGCACCAAAACTATCTTCCAAAAGGCTTGATGATCTTACAATGATTGGTTTTCCTTCTAAATCACGTACGATTTTTCTAAAACCTTCTACTATTTCATTTGGAAAAGCAGCATTTTTAAAAACTTGTTCAAGGAAGGGTTGTTCTTTACGGATTTGAGAAGAATCCAGATATTTTATATGAAATGCTTCATCAAGGTCGTTATAATTTATAAATTCACGTAGAGTATCTGAAGTTACATACCAGCTTTTTGGAACAGCTATATCTTTTAAAATCTCATCATTTTCTTTTGCTTCTTCAAGAATTTTTTCAGCAAGAAACACGCCACTTGTTTTTCCACCAAATTTTCCTGGCCCTTGCATTGGGCCTACAACATGTTTTAAAAGACTTACAAAATCTGAAAGTTTAATAAAGTTTTTAGCTACATTTACATATTCAAGTCTATCAGTAAAAAACCTTCTAATTAGTGCTGTTCTAATAGTTGTTCTATCTTCAGGTGAAAGTGTCTTTTCTACATCTTCTTTTTCAAAGAATCTGTTTAGCTCCTCTCTTATTTCAGATATTGGCATCCCTGGTTTTTGAGAGGTTAGTAGAAGAGGTCTTGCTTTGTCTTGTTTGAGCCAATCCTGAAACATTTGTGATATCTCTTCATCAGATAGCGATTCTTTTGCCATTTCAAAGATCTGTTTTTGCACATGCATTAATGACTCAAGGTCCTGACGTGGATTAGGCATATTTATTCCGCACCACTGGCTTTCAGCTGCGTTTCTATCAACCGGACATATGCTTCCTAAGAGCTGGGTTATCTTTTCATTTTCATGTCTGTAAAGATAATATACCATTTTTCTAGTTATTCTAAGAAGCATTCGAGGATCTGTCTTTAAAAGAAGGTCAATTATTACTTCCCAATCTTGCTTCTGATTCTTTAGAACTGATTCACCGGTCAATGTTTTTTGATAAACATCTAGTTTTTTTCTTTGTTTTTCAAGTTCTTCTTTGATACTATTTTCACTTACATAGGTTCCGAGAAGATCAGCTATTGCATCAATCAATCTTCTTTCATCAAGTAAAAAAGGCCCTTCATCCAACTCTGGTTTTTCTTTTAGATAATATATCTCAAGAGACCCTATCTTTTTGTTATCTGCAATAATATTACTTACCTGGCTCCATTTTGTTTCTTTGAAATTTTTTGTTTTGTAATCTTCTCCCCGTATTGTTATTCTTGCACATGTTATATTTGGATACTGCCATGCCTGTGGTATAAAATCTACAATTTTTTTAATGGTTTCATCAAAAGAGAGTTTTTTATCTCTAACAAGATTTGTAATACTGTACAAACAATTTAGTTCTTTTACTCTTTCTTTTAATTCGTTTATCTCATGATTTTTTTTATTGTTCATTTTTCATCTACCATATATTTAATCTAAAGTATGAGTTCTTTTGAATTGTATCATTTTTTTATAACTATCCCTTTACCTTCTTTTCCATCTACAATAACTTCAATTGCTTTATTTGTTTTAACATGTTTGATGTATTCTTTATCTTCAACAATTTTCTGCTTTTTTATAAATTCCCAGTCTATATCTTCTTTTTGTTTTGTAATTAGATACACAACTTGTGATGCTATCATGTCATGAAAAAAGTGCGATCCCTGCGACGGATCTATTGGACGATCTTTGTAGGGTGTTTCAACTATTGCCTTTACTCCTGCGATATCGCTCCATATCACCGGTATTCCAAGCCACGGGTCAGATGATCCCCATCTTCCAGGACCAATTAGTAAATAAGGAGTTTTATTTTTTGTAAGCTTTTTATTTAATTCTTTTATCTTATTTACAATTTCCTGGGATTTAGATAAATCAAATTTTTCTTGATCGATGTATAGAATATCATAAATATTTTGTATTTTACCGTGCCCAAGTACATTTTTACTAAAGAGTAATGTATCCGCCTTATTTATTTCATCAAAATCGATATCTATTTTTTTCTCGGGCGGGATCATGTTTCTGATCTGAAGTATTACTAGTTCTGAAGGATTTTTTTCATCTTTAGAGAGATTTACTGCAAACTCTATTTCAACTGGATAACCTAATGCTATTTCACTAATATTAAGAAGCACTTTCATTGCCTTTGCAAGTGGGATTTCATCATATTTGAGAATTGGTGCAAAATCAACAACTATTGATCCATCGTATATACCAGGATATAAACTGTCATCTTCTACAATATAGGTCGATACAATTTTATCTAAAACACCTTGCTTTCTTGCTATATCAATATCTAGTTTATCTAGAGATGTTTCTTCATTATAGTTTACATGTTTATAGATGGATTGTAAGTTTAAAGCATAGAACTTTCTCTGTGAATATTTCATATAGTCCTTTGGCGTTCCAAAAAGTGGTGCCTTTGGTTTTTCAGGACAAAAAGCAAAGCTTGCCCCGCCATCAACAATAGCTTTTCCTAGGCCCAATGCCAGATATACTATTCCTTCTTCTGGTTTGCATCTTCCCTGTGGATAATAGTTATATGATTTTGCAACACCTGAAATTGTAGGATAAAAATATTTACCATGTCTTTGTCCTACTACTTCTTGGATGAGAACAGACATTTTTTCATCAGAAATATTTTTTGGAGTTGCCTTTACATATTCTCTTGCTCTTTCAAAATAAGTTGAAGAATAAACATGTTTGATTGAATTACAGACCTCTTGAAAGCGTAGATCTGTTTCCCATGAATCATTTGCCAAAAGCATCGATGAATATATTCCTGCAAAAGGTTGATTTAATGAATCCTCTAAAAGACCAGAGGATCTGGCAATTATTGGTTTTCTAGTGTTTTTTATAAAAGATCTTAGATCACCTAAAACAATAGCTGGAATGCTTCCTTCCATAAATTTAGAACTAATTCTTTCATCAGAAAGATGTTCATAATCAATATCAGATAGATTGTTCTTATCCATGAACTTATCAAACACGTCAGTTGATAAAACAATGCTTCTAGGAATTGTTATTTTCAAATTTGGTAACATGTCTTCAGGGATATACTTTGAAATTAATTTTGCTAAAAATGCAATACCTCTTGCTTTTCCGCCAAGAGCACCGTTTCCGATCCTTGACAAATTTACATATGGGTCGTCTATTTTTTGTGAAAAACTTTTTACTTTTGCCTGATTTATTTGATAATTATATTCCTCAAGAATATCTAAAAAAATCTTTCGTAATTCTTCGCCATCTGAATGCTTTTCTTCAGCAATACTGCATCTTTGAGCTAATTCTTGTTCTCCAACGGTATCAAGCCATCTAGAGATATCATTATTTTTTGCACATTTTAAAATAGCGTTTTCATCCAAGTTATTAAACGCATATTTTAGCTCATTCATTTTTGTTACTTCAAACTTTTTTCCATTACTCTCCTGGAATGTTATCTTATATTTTCCAAAGTTATTTCTTATAAAGTTCTTTAAAGAACTTAATAGAGTGTGAGATTTTTTTAAAATGAATTTTACATTTTCATTTGAAATTTCTGTTCGATCGATTTTTTCTGATGATTGGATAAGAATTGGAATGCTTTGTTCTTCTTCATTTATTTTATTTGCTAAATCTATTCCTGCATTTTTTTCTTTATTAAGGCTATTATCAGAGATGATCAAAAGTATGTCTTTTTTATGTTTATTATAAAAATTGAGTGTTTCATCATAATCTTCAGTATGTAAAACATATGGTCTTCTTTTGAATCTCTGTGTTTTTTGTTCACAGCTGAGTTCATCATTCATAACTGTTTTTAGATGGTTGCATATTTCTTCATAGATTAGCTGCAGATAGGTTGAATAATGTTGTATTGAATCTTCAACTAAAAAAATAATATCTTTTAGATCTTCTTCATTTGCATATTCTAAATTTTTTTTATCTTCCAAATAATGAACAATGCTGATTACTGATTTTCCATCACCATTCCAAGTAAAAAAACCATCAAAATATTTACCGTTTTTCTTTTTTATATCTTTTAATTTTCTTACATCATTATATAATAATACGATTGGAATTTCTTTTTCTTTTTTTATTTTCTCTGCAAGTTTTATAGGATCAATATCTTTTGGTTTGTTGAATATTATTATCAGATCAAAATTTTCTCTTTTGACTTTTTCATATAATTCTTTTCCGGTTTCAACATGGGAAATCGTTGGAGGGTATAATTCATCAGTAAAAGAACACCATTCAGAAAAAAGAGCGTTAAGCCTGCCTTCTTCTTCAACTAAAAAATAGTCAAAAGATGAGGATAACAAAAGGATTTTATTTATCTTATATTCTCTAAAGTTTTTTACATTTTCATAACAAACTTTCTTATCAATTTCAGTTTCTCGGCCTGTTATCTTGTGAATTATTTTTTTTATCTTTTGTTCTTTATCCTCGACTAGCATCTTTCAATAAATGAATGAAATGGATATATTAAATCCATCCTCTAAGTTTACATGCCTCAGCTACTCTTTGTATAGCTATCATATAGGCTGCATCACTGATTCTAAGTTTCTTTTTTTGTGCTAGTTCCCAAACCTTGTAAAATGCATCTGTCATTTTATTGTCAAGTTTTCCAAGTGCTTCTTCTTTAGTCCAGTAATAGTTTTGATTTGATTGGACTTGTTCAAAATAGCTGCATGTAACGCCGCCTGAGTTTGCAAGAAAATCAGGAATGACTGTTACGTCGTTTTTTACAAGATGGTCTTCAGCTTCAGGAGTAACTGGACCGTTTGCGCCACATATTATTATTTTTACACTTGGCTTTATTTCTTTTACATTGTCCTTAGTTATTGAATTCTCAAGAGCTGCCGGGATTAAGATATCTACTTTGTGTGTAAGCCATTCTTTTCCATCAAGTCTTTTGTATCCTAGTTTTTCTGCTTTGGTTTTATCAATTGTTCCAAAGCGATCTGTAATTTTTCTCAATTCTTTTAAGTCGATTCCATCTTCTTTATAATATGAATATGCTTTTCCATCTTTTTGATCCCAGCAGGAAACAGTTAATACTTTTCCGCCGTATTCTATAAAAAGTTCTGCAGCATATTGTGCGACATTTCCAAATCCTTCTATTGCTGCTTTTGTTTTTGTGATGTCCATATCCATTTCTTTAAGTGCTTCTCTTAATTGATATACAACTCCATATCCTGTTGCTTCGGTTCTACCAAGGGAGCCTCCGAGTTCTACGGGTTTACCGGTAATTACTCCCGGGTATTGCCCGCCATGTATTGCTTGATATTCATCCATCATCCATAACATATGCTGGCTGTTTGTCATAACATCTGGTGCTGGAACGTCTCGCACTGGCCCTATGTCTTGAGCGATTTGTCTTACCCATCCGCGAGCTAAGCGTTCTTGTTCTCTTTCAGATAAATCATGCGGGTCACAAATAACACCTCCTTTGCCGCCTCCCAAAGGAATGTTTGCTACAGCACATTTCCAGGTCATCCACATCGCTAGAGCCCTAACAGTATCTGCTGTTTCTTGAGGGTGAAATCTA
The DNA here is from genome assembly GCA_964473335.1 of uncultured Thermoplasmatales archaeon. Lineage (GTDB taxonomy): Archaea > Thermoplasmatota > E2 > DHVEG-1 > DHVEG-1 > CAYZTD01. Next base: position 8,684 of record CAYYOO010000030.1, on the reverse strand, counting down.
ATTCCTCCTTTTGATGGACCTCTTGCATCGTTGTGCTGAACTCTAAAACCTTTGAATACTTTTGTTGTTCCGTCATCCATTTTAACAGGTATTGAAAAATGATATTCTCTAAGTGGATTTCTAAGAAGTTCTCTAGTTGGTTCGTCTAAATCTAACATGTCAGCTATTCTATCAAACTGCTGTTGCGCCATTTTAAATGGGTTGTATCCTTCTTTTGCCATTCTTTATCCTCCAAATACAAGCAATCCGGCGATTAATAAAGCCCTATATATAATCTACTACTAAAAACTCGTCGATAAGTGAAAAAAATTCAAAAATTCTGAAAATGGTTCAAATATTTAATCAAAAAAGAGAAAAATAAGGATTAAATTAATCCTTGATCTATCATAGCATCAGCTACTTTTACAAAACCTGCGATATTTGCTCCTTTCACATAGTTTACAAAATCACCGTCTTTACCATATTTCTGACAGGAATCATGTATTGATTTCATAATACCTTGAAGTTTTTTATCTACTTCCTCACGAGACCAGTTCATACGAAGACTGTTTTGGCTCATCTCAAGACCAGATGTTGCAACACCTCCTGCGTTTGCTGCTTTACCTGGACCAAAAAGAATTTTATTTTTCATAAAAATATCTATTGCTTCAGGTGTAGAGGGCATGTTTGCACCTTCAGTCACGCATATGCAACCATTATCCATAAGAGCTTGTGCATCTTCCTTAGATATTTCATTTTGAGTTGCACTTGGAAACGCACAATCACATTTTACATTCCAAGGTCTTTTTCCTGATTCATAAGTTACATCTTTGAATTCTTCAGAGTATTCCTTTATTCTTCCACGTTTTATGTTTTTAAGTTCCATAACATATGCTAGTTTCTTTTCAGCTATTCCATTTGGATCATGAATCATTCCAGATGAATCAGATAGAGTTACTACTTTCCCACCAAGTTCAGTTACTTTTTGAACGGTGTATTGAGCTACATTACCTGATCCCGAGACAGTTACAGTTTTGCCTTTGAGCGAATCTTTTTTTGTCTTTAACATGTTATGAGCAAAATATGTCGATCCATATCCTGTTGCTTCAGGTCGAATTAAACTTCCGCCCCAGTTTAGACCTTTACCTGTTAACACTCCAGTGAATTCATTTTTAATTTTTCTATATTGGCCAAACAAAAAACCAATTTCTCTTCCACCAACACCAATGTCTCCAGCTGGAACATCTGTATTTGGTCCAATATGACGCGAAAGCTCAGTCATAAAACTCTGACAGAACCTCATAACCTCATTATCAGTTTTTCCTTTTGGGTTAAAATCAGATCCCCCTTTTCCACCACCCATTGGTAGTGTTGTAAGACTGTTTTTAAAAATTTGTTCGAATCCTAAGAACTTTAAAATACTTAAATTGACACTTGGGTGAAATCTAAGTCCTCCTTTATATGGACCTATTGCACTATTAAATTCGACTCTATATCCTCTGTTTACTTGTATTTCGCCATCATCAGTCATCCATGGAACTCTAAACATTATTACTCGTTCTGGCTCAACTATTCTTTCAAGAATCTTATGTTTTTGATATTTAGGATGTTTTTTTACAAAAGGCATGAGGCTTTCAGCAACCTCTTCAACTGCTTGATGAAACTCCTTTTCACCTGGGCTTTTCTGTTCAACAATTTCCATAAATTTTTCAACGTCTTTATCCATAAAATATTCCTCCCTTTAGGGTGAGATTTCGTAATGATAATCAATATTAAAACTTTACCACAAACATTCTAATTAAGTGCAAAAAATACTAGTTTTTTATCCAAATATATAATAAGTCACCACTAAAATGGCAAAAATGCTCTTACTGAAATATTTAATTAATCTTTAATACTGATAAATTATTCTTTTCTTGAGGGAGCAACTTATCAGTTTTATTCAAGAGGATTGATTTTAATGGAAAATATTTCATTTACTAAAGAAAAAGTTTTAGATGCTATCAAGAAAGAAAATATTTTATTTATTAGACTACAATTTATTGATATTCTAGGTATGCCAAAAAATATTGTCATACCGCCTTCAAGACTTGAGGATGCTCTAGAAAGAGGTATTCCTTTTGATGGTTCATCAATTGCAGGATATGCAACAATCGAGGAGTCCGACAAAATTGCAAAGCCAGATCCAAATAGTTTTGTAATTTTACCTGACGAAATAGAAAAAAGAAAAACAGCAAAGATGAACTGTGATATTTACGCTCCAAATGACAAGAGATTTGTTGGCGATACAAAATATGTTTTAGAAAAAATTACAGATAAAGCAAAAAAAATGGGCTATAAATTCAACACAGGTCCTGAATGTGAGTTTTTCTTATTTAAAAAAGAAAACGATGAATATACTACAACTCCTAATGATGCTGCAGGATATTTTGATTTATCTCATAGAGATCTTGCTGAAGGCGTTCGTGCTGATGTATCACTTGCGTTAAACGCTTTTGGGATAAGTACATATACGTCTCATCATGAGGTATCAGACGGGCAACATGAGATCAATTTCAAGTATGCTGATGCATTAACTACAGCGGATAGAGTAATTACCTTAAAATATGTCACAAAAGTTATTGCTAGAAAACATAACCTTCATGCAAGTTTCATGCCAAAACCTCTTTTTGGCAAAGCAGGAAGTGGCATGCATACCCATCTTAGTCTTTTTACAAAAAATGGAAAAAATGCTTTTTATGAAAAAGATGCTAAGAATGATTTAAGTGACACTGCAGTTTATTTTATTGGAGGACTTTTAAAATACATCAAAGAGATCTGTGCTATTTTGAATCCTACGGTCAACTCATATAAAAGGCTAGTGCCTGGTTATGAGGCTCCAACCTATATTTCATGGGCAAATCGCAATAGAAGTGCATTAATCAGAATTCCAACCGGAAGGGGAGATAGTACACGCTGCGAACTGAGAAATCCTGATCTTTCAGGAAATCCCTATTTACAGTTTGCAGTAATGCTTGCTGCCGGAATTGAAGGGATTGAAAATAAAATAATGCCACCTGAACCAGTTGAAAAAAATATCTATTCATTAACAAAAAAGGAAAGAGAGAAACATAACATATCTCACCTGCCTGAAAGCCTTGGTCATGCAATAGGTCTTATGGTAGATAGTGAAATTGTCAAAAAAACCCTTGGTGATCATGTATTTAACAATTTCTTACATGTAAAAAGAACCCAATGGGAAGAATACAGAACACAAGTTACACCATGGGAACTGAAAAAATATTTACCTATTCTATAAATCATATGTTTTAACCTATATACAAAAAAAATTACCATATACTATTTTCTTTGTTAAGTAAATGTTATAAATTGTTTTTGCATTCAGTATTTTCGGTGGGCTATAATGGGATTTAATATTCAAGTTGTAAGTAACACACCATTAGTTGGTGAAGACGATTCAGAAATTGTGACAAAAAAATTTTTAGAACAAATTGGTTATTTGTCTAAGGGATCAAATCCAGATATTCCCTATAAAATATTTGCAGATTTTTTCTTAAACCATCCAAATAAAGCATGGTATGTAGAAGAAATTTCAAACACTCTTAAAACTTCAAAGCCAACTGTTTATAGACATTTAAATAAATTAAAAGGTCTTGATATTTTAGAAGAGGTCCATATAGTCGATGAAACAACTCAACAAAGTAAAAAGGCATATAAATTAAGATATGGTAATCTAGAAAAAGCATGGAATTTTGTTGAAGCGCATCTTAAAGTGGCAATAGAAAATTATGGAAAAACAGTTGAACATTTGCAAAACTTAATAGATAAAAAAGACAAGGTGTAAAAATATGGATAAGGAAAAAATGGAATTAACAGAAGGATCTGAATATAAAATAACCTCCGTAGGTACAAAAGAAAAGATGATCGAAACTGAAGGTGTTTTCAAAGGCTTTATATCAGTTGGTGTTGACGGAACAGGTTTATTAATGGAACTAGGAAACGCCCATAACGAAATGAAAGACAAAATAAGAATTGTTCCTCTACATGCAATATTATTAATTGATGTGTTATCTGCAAAAGAAAACCATGATAAAGATGATGAAAAAGGTATGTCCCACTATGTAGGTTAAATATACTTTCATTATTTTAAATATATAAATATATTTTTCATTAGTTTTTTATAATAGCTCTTGCTTTATAATAATTAGAAATACATGGCAAAAAACAAATCGCCCATTATACATATCAAAAATATTTCCAAAAGGTATGATGAATACGGAGTTGTAGTTAAAGCACTTGATGGTTTATCATTAAATATATATCCTGGAGACTTTGTATCAATCGTAGGGCCTTCAGGATGTGGAAAATCAACACTTCTTCACTGCATGGGCTTATTAGATAGGCCTTCTTCTGGAAAGATATTTATCGAAGGAAAGGACACCTCAAAAATAAGTGGAAAGGAAATTGCTCTATTCCGCGGTGACAAAATGGGTTTTGTTTTTCAGAACTATAATCTTATCCCGCGCTTAACTGTTCTTGAAAATGTTGTTTTACCAGGTCTAATAATGAATAAAGACCCAAATGAACTAGAAAAAAAAGCTAAAGGACTTTTAAAAGAAACAGGAATTTTACACAGAGCAGATCATAAAGGAATACATCTCTCAGGAGGAGAACAGCAGCGTGTAGCAATTGCTCGCGCTTTAATTAATGATCCGGTTTTACTTCTAGCTGATGAACCGACTGGTGCACTTGATTCAGATAGTAGCAACCAAATTATGAATATTTTGTTAAAAATAAATAAAAAAAGAGGGGCGACAAGTGTTTTTGTCTCTCATGACATTGACATCGCAAGTTTTAGTAGAAGAACCGTTGCTTTAACAGATGGAAAAGTAGTAGGCGATACTAATGATAAAGGCTGCGACTTTGAAAAGGTGATTAAAACTTTTAGAAACAATTACAATGGAGGATAGAAAGTTTGGGCGTAAGTAGAAAGCTTGCTATAGGCGAACTAAAAGATCATAAGAAGATATATGCAATTATCATACTTGTAATAGCTCTAACTATGACCTCTTTTATGCTTGAAAATGCGTATCTAAATTATATGATGCAGGTCGTTGATGACACAACAAAACTAGTGACATCCGATGCTGTTATAGTCGATCCAAGCAGTAATTTAAGAGACCTATATGGAACTGAACCTGAACTAAGAAACGCAGGTAATATCGCTAGAGAGATCGAACGTGAGCTCGACGGCTATAAAACAAGTATTAGGGTCACGGCACAAGGTACGTACGGTTTGGGTGCTAAAGGTGAAGCCGTGGACGGATGTACCATACAAGGAATTGACCCAATAAAAGACGATGAGATCTCTGATATAAAAAGTAAAATTATAGAAGGAAGATACTTCAACGAAGACGACCCCATCCTCAGAGGCCATACCCCTCTTTATATAGAAATAGAAGGGCCAGGTGATCTTCCAAATTTTATATATGGGACAGGTGAACGACTTTTAGAAGATGATAGCCCTTATCCTATAATTGTTGGTGCAACAGCAGCAAAAATGCACCCCTCAGTATCGGTTGGAAAATCCGTATCCTTAACTTTGAGTGTTTCAGGTAAAGAATCAAGTTATGCCACAATAAATGTTAGAGTGATAGGTTTATATGAAAGTGGAACGCCAACTTTAGATGCTTTAATGTGGTTTATGCATGCTGATTCTCTTCGTGAAATTAAAAGATACGGCGAGATTGAAGGTCAAGATTGGCATATACCTGGAGTTGGAACCTTTAGAGGGTATAATCCTATAACTGTTGATAAGGACAGAGGTGATGTTGTAATTGTTAAAGCACCAGAACCCATTCACGAATTAACACCAATTGCACATGCCCAAGGTGTAAGCAGCACATTAGAAAAATTATTCCCTAGTTTAGATGTTTACAACTGGCATGATTTTTTAGTTTACATTGCAGGAAGTATGCAGGATGTTGTAACAATAATGCTCTGGGGGAGCATTGGTATAACATTATTCCTCTGCGGTGCAGCAATAAAATATGTGATGGATTCGATTATTATTAGAAAGACCCGTGAGATAGGAAGTTTGAAAGCCTTTGGTGCTAGAGACAGAGTTGTTTTTAAGATCTTTTTGTATCAAGGACTAATAATTGGATTGGTTGCTGGTCTACTTGGTATTGGGATTTCTTTAATTGTCATGAATCTTGTTAATTGGTATGGATTAAGTGTTGAGTTCATTGCAGGAACTCAACTACAAATCGGTTTTCTTGTAAACTGGTTGACAATTGCAATAGCATTGGCTTTACCAATTACATTAAGCGTTCTAGCTGCTGCAATACCCGCAAAAAAAGCAAGCATGCTATCGCCAGTTGAAGCCCTTAGAAAAGGAGAACTAGCCCTATAATTTTTCATTTTTTTCTTGAAAGGCAGAGATTATAAACAAATAAGTAATTTTAAAATTGAATTACCAGAGGGAAAATATGAGTGGTAAAAAAACAAAAGAGGATAATACAGTTATCATGAAAGATAAATATCTAAGTGAATCTGGCATTCAAGGTGGAAAGGTAATAGCGGATAATATAGTGCTAGGCTCTTTTATTGTTGGTATACCTTTTCTAATAATAGGAAGTATAGGTCTTTTTTGCATATTTTTTGATTGCGGCCTACCAACAAACATGGCCGTAATAATAGCCGTGTCATTGATCACAATTATTGGTTTTTTGTTAGTTTTAGGCGGATATACTATCTATAGAGACAAACATAATAAATAAGACAGATAAGCTAGTTTTAAAAACATTTTTATTGATGGGAAATGTTCTTAGGAAATAACTAAAATCAAATTTTTTTGACATTTTAACGCATTATCTTTAAATAATATAATAAAAAGATATCATGACAATAAGTAACAATATAGGATCGAATAGTAAATATGATAAAAAAGAAGTTTATTACAAAGGCTGCAATGCGCCTCAAAAAACCAAAGAAAAAAGAAAGATTCATAGAACTAGATTTTCTCAGAGGATTTGCAATCACTCACATGATTCTACTACATATCCTATGGGATCTAGACTACTACAATATCCTTCCAACAAATAGCTTAATCCAAAATACAAACATAATTGTACAAGTAACTTTTTTTACAATCGTAGGAATTTGTCTTGCAATTACATTTAATAAAAAAAGAGACAATCCAAAAACCTTCTACAAACATCTTGTAAAAAGAGGTTTATGGATATTTTCATTAGGAATGATTCTTACAATAGTAACACTAATCTTTATGCCAGATAGGCCAATCCTATTTGGAGTGTTACACTGTATTGGCTTATGTATAATTCTAAGTATTCCATTTTTAAAACTATCAGAAAAAAATTATCCAATAGCCCTTTTGATGATACTAACAGGTATCGTTTTAGGTGAAATGGTTTTTCAAAATGCAAGTATCTTTCATTTAATAGTAGGTCTGCATCCAGCAGATATCTGGGCATATACAATTGATTATTTCCCAATCTTTCCGTGGCTTGGTGTAACTTTACTAGGTGTAACAATTGGAAATATTTTATATAAAGACAGTAAAAGACGGTTTTATTTGCCTGATCTGTCTAATTATATTCCAGTAAGAATGCTGTCTTGGCTTGGAAAAAGATCATTAGCTATATACCTAGTTCATCAACCAGCAATTGTAGGGCTGATTACATTATATACAATTTTATAAAAATAAAGTTTTTAAAAAAATTTTTTTAAAAATTGTAAAACTTTATTTACTGAAAGTCATATTCGTTTTTGGGGGAATTTGGTGGACCAAATATTCTGGGTAAAGGATGGGTCTTCCATTACCGATTCCTCGATGTTTAATGTGTTTGGAGCATGAGGGGAACCAAATACGATTCACATCACAAAAAGAAAGAAAGATAAACAAAAAAACGCCCGATTCCCCCAAAATTACTTTTTATTAAAACATTAGAAAAATAAGAATTTTTAAAACATAGGTTATATCAAACGGGTTTGTCCATGCACCTTATACTTTGAAAGCTCTTCAAAGACTTCGTCTTCCTTTAAGATGTCCCATATTTCCTCATATGAAGAGGAAATCTTGATGTCACGTGTTCTACCATATCTACCTTTAGAAATCACTCTTGCAGTAATTATACCAAGCATATCAAGTTCAGAAATTAAGTCTGCAACACGCCTCTGAGTGAGACTATCAGATCTTGTCTTCTTAGAAAGACTCTTATATATCTCATACACCTCTCCCGTGGTAATAGCGCCACTAGTGCCTGTATTTTTATTGTGTTTATCCTGAAGAATAATAGCAAGAAGAATAAGTTTTGATTGAGTAGGAAGAGTTCTTACAACTTCAATTATTCTATCTATCTCTATCTTATTTTGAGCAAGCCTAACATGTTTTTTTGTAATCCTTGGGGCTTTTGTACGTTCAGCTAGTTCAGCACTCATTCGAAGAAGGTCGAGTGCGCGTCTAGCATCACCGTGTTCTTGAGCTGCTAATGCACTACAAAGTGGAACTACATCCTCATCAATAGAATCAGATTTTAAAGCAATTCCAACCCTCTGATTTAAAATATCACGCAGTTCTGATGCGTCATATGGGGGAAAAATCATGTTCTCTTCACCAAGACTTGATTTGACACGAGGGTCTAAAAACTCAGTAAATTTTAGATCGTTTGAGATACCAACAA
>CAYYOO010000029.1:0-17749 GCA_964473335.1 uncultured Thermoplasmatales archaeon | reverse complement strand
GTAAAAACACTGTGCATAAAACGAGCAAAAACATAAGGCTCATTATGAATCAGCATGGTTGTAAGTGAATCAATGAAGACAAACTTTTTGCCTTGTAATTTTTTAATATGTTCATTTATAGAAAGAGAGATATCTGTAAGAGAAGAAGCATTCTTTATAAACATTACATTATCTGCGGGTTCATCTGCGTTTTGATTTCTTGATATCAAATCGAGTATGTATATTTTGTTTGTATCAATTTTGTTTCTTTCGTAATTTGCTATAAGATTGATATAAGGCCTGTTTGCAGAGACAATTATTCCGTGGTCATTTTGTTTTGTTAAAAATTTAACAACAGCCATTGTTACTTCAGATATGTTCTCAGCACTCGTTTCAACTAATACAATGAAATCTTTTGGTATGTTCTTGAGTTCATTGTTAAGTTTCTTAAGATCGATCATTAAATCACTGTTTTTCTCTCAAATCTGTATTTTTTAATATATATACTTAATTTACTAACTTATCTATATAAAAATCCTTCGGTTCATATAAATCAATTTATATCAAAACTTAACTTACGTAAAAATAGTATTTTTTGTCAAATCCTTTGAGTATTTTCCACTATTGCTTGCTATATCTATTATTCCATCTGCATATGAAACAAAATTTCTAACAATATTTTTCTTTGAAAGCTCTTTTGCAACATTTATTATAAAAATGGTGTTTTGAAATTTTTTTGCAGATATGTTATCTACTAATCTGTCTGTGAAGTCATCAACCCATACATCTGAATTACAAAGAGCCATTGTATTTAGTGAATCAATAAAGACAAACTTTTTTCCTCCACTCATCTTTTCTACCTTTTTGGTTATATCTTTGTATAACTCATTTGCTTTGTAATCCTTTGAATCAGAATAGTCTAGTATTGCCATTTTATTTTTATCCAAACCATTTTTTTCAAACCAGTTATAAAGATTTTTTAAAGGCCTTTGAAAACTAATGAAAACTCCTTTGTAACCTCTATTCAACAAAATTTTCAATGAAATTGCATTGCTTTGAGAATATATTTCTGAAGAATGCTTTAATAAAAACAAGTTTTTATCTTCATTTTTCTTATCAATATAATCATTAATAGACTGCGTTATATTCTCTAAACCGAATTCAAGTTGGGGCATCCCTTCTCCACCACAAAAGAAAATCAGTTATACTATATATAAAAGTTCCTGATTAAATCTATAAATTTTGCTTTATTTAAAATGTAAAGCACCAAATACTTCCTGATCTGGATGTACAACAATTCCCTTATCTGTAATTTGCATTGCAACCGTTTTTTTCTCATGTTTTTCACCGCGCATTTTTAAAACTTCAATTGCAGTTTCTCTAGTATTTTCACGTCTTATATTATAAAAGACAATAACTCCATCAGCTAAAAATTCTTCAACTCCTGTTGGTGAAAAAACTTCAGGTATTTGTTTTGTTTCAGTAATTAAAAAATTTGTGCTACCAATTTTTTCAAAAAATCTAAAAAGACGTTCTATGTAGAATCTGTATGATTGTTCTTTTCCTCTAAAAGTTGAAGAAATTGAAGTTAGTGAATCGATTACAATAAAATCAGGGTGAAAACCATCTTCTTCATTTGTCAATGCAAGAGGTTCAAGCTCCATTAAAAGAGGATCGACATCTTTTGTCATCATTGCCTGAATATCACCTCCAATATTGCTATTTTTTTCATAATAATATATCTCACTAGTTAAAAAACGCTTGATTTTTAGATTGCCTGATTTAATTAATTTTTCTGGTTCCCATCCGAAATCATCCATATGATCAATTAACTTTTTTGATGATTCTTCAAAACTCATATAATAACACTTTTTTCCCTTTGCAGCTTGTTGTGCAAGTATCTGAAGACAAAATAGAGTTTTACCAGAACCAGTACCTCCAGCAATTACAACAGGCGCACCTTTTGGAATGCCGTGTTTAAAAAGTTTATCAAAACCAGGAACACCAGTTTTAATATATTCTTTTTTGTTTCTTTTTTTATTCATGACAACATATCCTTAAATTTTGTTGTACTACTTAAAATTAATATTTTTATTGACCTATCTTTTGTTATAAATTATTTTACAATATAATTTTTGTTTAAATTAATTTTGGATTTATTTAGTTATTTGTGTAATTTTTTTACAAATCCCCCTCCAAATATTTTTTTGTATAAAACTATTTTAAGAGAATTTAAATTAATAATATTTATATATAATGAAAAACATATTAAGATAATAGTAATGGAGAAATGATTATATGAATTCATCATTTAATAATATTAGAAAAATCTTTTCGTTAATTATCTGCCTTGTATTATTGATTACAACAATAGTTCCATCGATAAATTCTGAAAGAAATGTAGAAGAAAATATGGAAAGCTCAATTAAAGAAAGAACAAGAGGCTTTTTTTATGATTTCTTAACAAATTTAGTTGATAAATTTCCTTTTTTGGAAAATTCTACAATAATTCAGAGACTATTAGAAATTTTTTCAGAGCCAACTGATCCTAAAGAGCCTAATGTTAATATAATTAAAAATTCGGATGTAGAATCAGCAAAAATAGGTGAAACAATAATCTATAGCTACAAAGTTGAAAATACAGGTAGCCAAGATTTATCAAGTATTATTGTTACAGATGATAAATTAGGTGATGTTCAGCTTAATACAACTATTTTATCTCCTGGACAATGGGCATATGGTGAAAAATCTTATGTTGTAGATGAAAACGACATACCGGGTCCTATTGTAAATACTGCAACTGTTACTGCTGATTATTGTAATAAAGAAGATGCTGGTCAAGTTGAAGATAATGATGTAGTGTCTGTATCAATTGAAACTGATAAGCCGTTAATTGAATTAGAGAAAGAAGCCTCTGTTGATACTGCAACAGTTGGAGAAGAAATTATTTATAGTTATAAGGTTGAAAACATTGGTGATGTAGTTATTTATAATATTTTTGTTGTGGATGATTTACTTGGTTCTATTTCTTTAAATGACCCTGACTTATGTCTATATCCTGGTGAATGGTGCACGGGGGAAGCTGTTTATACAGTTGAAATGGAAGATTGCGGTAGTAGCATAGTTAACACTGCTGTTGTAAATGGATCTTTTTGTTCACCTTATGGTACTGGTTTTGTAGAAAATAGCGATACTGAATCCGTATTAATAGAGTGTCCAAAACCAGATATAGAAATAGAAAAAGATGCAAATCTTGAAACTGCAAAGCCGGGGGATACTATAACCTATAAGTATACCGTTACAAATACAGGAGATGTTCCATTATCAAATATTTTTGCAGAGGATGATTTACTAGGATCTGTTTCACTAAACAAAACTAATTTACAGCCTGGACAATGGGCTACAGGTGAGCTCTGTTATACTGTTTCAAAAGAGGATTGTGGCAGTGCTATTGAAAATAATGTAATAGTAAATGGTTCATATTGTTATTTTATTGGTAGTGGATATGTAGAGGATGAAGCTAATGAATCGGTCTCAATTACATGTGGAAAACCAAGTATCAAGCTTCTGAAGAAAGCTAGTACTAATTTAGTCTCAGTTGGGGAAACTATTACATATTATTATTTTGTCTACAATACAGGTGCAGTTGATCTTTATGATGTAAAAGTGACAGATGATCCCCTTGGGGATGTTCCATTAAATACTACAACTTTGTCACCTGGTGAATGGGCCTATGGAGAAAGAACTTATACTGTAAAAGAAAGTGATTTTCCATATCCGATAGAAAATAAGGCTGTAGCAGAAGGATACACTTCAACCCAGGAAAAAGTTGTTGATAGAACGACGTTAATTCTTTATTTTGAAATGCCGTGTCAGGAAGATGTTTGGGTAGATGATAGCTGGCACGACCAATCAGATGTTGATGATTATAATTCAGATCTTTATTGGCAAGTAAATGCGTTTAGAAATATAAAAGATGCAATTGATATTGTTTGTGAATGTGGAACTGTGCATGTATTGTCTGGTTTCTATCATAATCAAATCATGATAGATAAAAGTCTTAATTTAATTGCAGAGGGGGATGTAATGATTGATTTAAACCCGTCTGGCTATACAATAGATGGCTCAAGTGAAATATTTAGACCAATTATATTTGCGTATGGTGGAGAATTAAATGGAAACAATATAGTCACAACTAAAAAAATAAGTGTTAAGGTTGATGGGTTTCATATAAATGGAAGAAATGATGCAATTGCCATCCTTTATCATAATGTTGAATCGGGTTGCACTCCTGCTCTTATTACAAATAATATTATTGAAGATAGCGGAGTAGGAATACAAATACAGGGTTGTACAAATGATACGACCATAACTTGGAATGTAATTAAATACCATTCACATACATCAGGAAAAATTGGAGTATTAATTGAATCCATAAATGACTGTGAACCAGAAAATGTTGAAATCCATCATAACAAAATTGGAATAGAATGTGGAAATCATATAGGTATTTGGAATAAGGTTTCAAATATTGTAAATGCAGAATATAACTGGTGGGGTACAGATGACGGCCCTCAGAGCCCTAATGATTATGATAACTACGATGCAATAACAGGTAGGATTGCAGATGGATTTGGTGATGAGGTAAGAGGACAAGTACACTTTGATCCATGGGCTGGAGTTGAATCAAGTGGAACAATTACAAAAGAATTTTATCCATATGATGAAACTTATGACTACTTATTTAGATATGATGCAAGTGATAGTTTTGGATATAGTTTAGATGGAACGCCACTTGGTCTAGATTATCGGTGGGACTTTGGAGATAACCATTTCTCTACAAATTGTATTATTCAAAGGATATATGATATCGCAGGAACTTATCATGTAAAATTAAAGATATCTGCCTTAGATCAGGATTTGGATCCAAATGGTTATTTGACAGATACTTCAAAATATACAGTTGTCCAAGATTATACGCCATAGAATTTTTATTATTCTATATTCCTTTATTTTCTTTAGAAAGAATTTTAAATAACTTGTTTATATCCTCCGAACATGGCAGTAACTATAGATAAAGAAAAATGTACGGCATGCGGAGCATGCGTTGATGTATGTCCAGTCGATGCAATTGAACTTAAAGACAAAGCAGTTGTTGATGAAGATACATGTATTGACTGTGGAACCTGCGTTGATGAGTGCCCCGTAGAAGCAATTTCTTTATAAAAAAATACTTTATATCCTCCATGTTGGAGGGTATATTTCTTAATTTTTTGTTTTTGAATATTTCAAACAAATCTCTGCAAGTTCAGATGGACACCCTTTTAGGTTATCAGTTTTAATATACTCTTTTAACCTTTTAAGCCAAAAAGGGGTAACATTACATTTATTTACAACTTCAACAAATTTAATTACAGAATTCATTGTTTTTTCATGTAATATATGTTCCATCTCACAAGCATCATTTTCTGCTGTTTTTTTATCAACGCCTATTAAAATTAAAAACTCCATTAACTTGTTATGCCTTTCTTTGGTTCTAATAGCTACTTTTTTTCCTTTTTTTGTAAGATTCACTCCACCATATCTCTGATAATTGATATAACCTTCTTTAGATAACTTTTGAAAAATTTCTGTAACACTTGAAGGTTTAACATTAAAATATTCTGCAATATCATTTGTATGAACTTTTTCTTTATCTTTTTGAAGATCATATACAAGTTCAACATAATCTTCTATAGTTTTTTTTCTCAAAAAATCACACTCCAATTAGTATCAATCTAAGTATAATTCCAACAATAGTTGCAGCTCCTAACATAATAAGAGCTGATTTTATCATGTCTTTAATTCCTAATTCCTTTATCATTACAGCAAATGTAGCAATACACGGGAAAAACATAGTAAGCATGGTTGCAACAATTACTAGCTGCATAGGATTAAATGTACCTGCTTCAAAACTAAGTAATGTTCCAACTGCAAGATCCTTTCTTAAAAAACCACTAATAAGCACTACTGATGTTTCTCCTGGAAGGCCAAATAGACCTGTCATTATTGGTTTAAATAACTCAGCTAGATATTTTATAACTCCAATTGTGTACAATATATTTACAGCAAGCACTCCAAAAAACATCCAAGGAAGTGCATCTTTAATAAACCATTTTATTCTCATCCATGTTTTTTTAAGGGTTGTTTTTATATCTGGAATTCTATATTTTGGGATTTCAAGAAAGATTTCTGGACTTTCACCTTTTATAAACTTATTAAGAATAAATCCAACTGTGAAATACACAACTAATAAAGTAGTAAAAACCATCAATATGTATATTATCGGCGGAAATATTAGGCTTCCTTCAATTTTTTCATCTGAAAACATTGCAAATACTAAAGATGTTTGTGCCATACAGGGAACTGCAATAGAAAGTAATGTTGCGGCAATTAATCTCTGTTTTCTAGTTTCAAGGGATCTAGTTGCAAGCATACCTGGTACATTACAACCTAGGCCCAAGAAAACAGGTATCACTCCATATCCATGCATACCTAGTTTATGAAAGATATTGTCAACTAAAGTTGCAAGTCTTGGCAGGTATCCAGTATCCTCCAGTAAGGATAACATAAAATAAAACGCAATAATATAAGGTAAAACCATTCCAATTGGAACATATATTCCTGTTGTAAGCATACCTAGGGATTCTACAAAATCAATCTGTGCATAATCTTGGCTTATCAAAAATCGATATAAATCACCTGGACCTAGGATTTCCCCGAGTCTTTGGATTATGGGTAAATACAGATTTTCAAATATTGGGTCTAGAACATATGTTATTAAATTTTCTCCAATTAATCTTACCAGCCAAAAAGCAGAAAAAATTATAGCAATTGCTATTGGTAGACCTGTTAGAGGTTTGATTGTAAGATCTGATATTTTATCTTTAAGACTGTGGTGTTTGTGTTTTATTTTTTCTACTTTTTTAATGATTTGACCGATTTCTATCCATCTACCTTCTTCACTGGTGGGTTTTACTTTTTCTGATTTTTTAGCATCTTTGATATTATTTACTAATTCTTTTATTCCTTCACCTGTGAGAGCAACAATTGGTGTTACATTAACACCAAACATTTCTTCAAGTTTTTTTTCTGCTATTTCGATACCTATGTGTTTTATTTCATCCCACATGTTTAGGGCTATTAATATTGGAATATCTTTTTCAAGAAGTTCTAGTGTTAGATAAAGGTTCCTTTCAAGGTTTGTTGAATCTATAACATTAATTACGATATCAGCATCTTTTAAAAGTTCGTAAGCTACTTTTTCTGATTTGTTTGATGGATCTAAAGAGTAAGTTCCTGGTGCATCGATTATTTCATATGTTTCATTTTCAAGTTTCATTTTTCCTTTTGAAAAATCTACAGTAGTTCCAGGATAATTTGATGAAATAACATTTGCCCCAGTCAGCCTGTTAAAAACAACACTTTTTCCAACGTTTGGATTACCCATTAAAACAATTTTTTTGGTCATATTTCCTCAACAATTATTTTATGTGCCATACCTCTTCCTATTGTCATTTGACTTTTTCCAACAAGTATTGTTAGTGGTCCCATTAGTGGTTGTTTTGATATTACTTCAACAATTTCTCCTACTCTCAGCCCCATTACACCCATTCTTCTTTGAAAATGTCTTCCTCTGTGTATCTTTAATATTTTTGCTTTTCTTTTTGCTGGTAGATGTGCTAGGGATTTTACATTACGGTGCATATAGATCACATTTTTAGGTATGCCTAAATATTACTATGTTTGCCGAGGTTTATATAAATTTTGGTATGCCTAAATTTTATTAGGAAATAAAAAAGAAGTAGATAAAATTTATGCTAGTGTTACTTCTTTACAAAGATAAACGTTTTGGATTGCATTAAGAAGTTTAATTCCTTCTTCCATTGGTCTTTGGAATGCTTTTCTCCCAGAAATTAGACCTGTTCCACCGGCACGCTTATTGATCACAGCAGTACGAACCGCTTGAGCAAAATCATTATCACCAGATGCACCACCAGAGTTTATCAGACCAATCCTTCCCATATAACAGTTGGCTACTTGATATCTTACCATGTCGATTGGATGATCTGAACAGAGTTCATTATAGATTTTTTCATCGAATTTTCCAAACTTAGCTCCATTTTTATTCAAAGCAACATATCCTCCGTTGATTGTGGCTTGCTTTTGTTTTACAATATCAGCTTCGATTGTTGCTCCTAAATGATTTGCTTGTCCCGTGAGATCAGCAGATGAATGATAATCCTTACCGTTTTTCTTAAAAGCGCTGTTTCTTAAATAACACCAAAGAACTGTCCCCATTCCAAGTTCATGTGCATATTTAAAAGCCTCACTTACTTCCTGGATCTGGCGGTTACTAAGATCTTTATCTGACCCAAAATAAATTGTACATCCAACAGCTGCAGCACCCATATCCCAGGCTTGCTCAACATCAGCAAACATAATTTGATCATAGCTATTTGGGTAAGACATTAGTTCATTATGATTTATTTTAACAATAAAAGGTATTTTATGGGCATATTTTCTAGATATTGAACCAAGAACTCCAAGAGTAGATGCAACACCATTACAGCCGCCTTTAATTGCCAATTTAATAATATTTTCAGGGTCAAAATATATTGGATTTGGTGCAAAAGATGCTGCAGCACTATGTTCAATTCCTTGATCTACTGGTAGAATCGATAAATACCCTGTTCCATTAAGTCGACCGTGATTAAAAATTGATTTTAGATTTCTAAGTACATTTGTTGATCTATCTGTATCTTGGAAAATATTATCTACAAAATCCGGCCCAGGTAGATGAATTGAATCTGATTTTATTTTAGGGTTATTAAAACCAAGTAAGTAATCGGATTCAGAACCTAAATAGTTTCTAATCTCATTTATTTTATTTTTACCAACACTTTTAATTTCATTTAATTCTTGCATAAGAATCCTTCTCTCCATTTTACGTTATAATTGTGCTGGTTAAAAAAGCTTTTCTAGAGTTTTCCATCTTTATGTCTTTTACCTAGTTTTTCAAGCATATCCTTTGTCATAGAGGATAGATCATAGGATGGTTTCCAGTTCCATTCTTTTCTTGCTGCAGAGTCATCTATAGAACTTGGCCATGAATCAGCAATGTCTTGTCTGCAATCAGGTTTATATTTACATTTGAATTCAGGGATGTGTTTTTGAATTTCATCTGCAAGTTCTCCTGCTGTAAAACTCATACTACCAACATTGAAATCACAATGATGAGTCAAGTCATTTATATCTGCCTCCATAAGATCAATAGTTGCTTTAATACAATCAGGCATGTACATCATTGGTAGGCTTGTTTCTTTTTTTACAAAACAGGTATATTTTTTGTTTTTAATTGCTTCATAAAAAATTTCTACTGCATAATCAGTTGTTCCACCACCTGGCAGAGTTTCACTACTAATAATTCCGGGGTATCTCACACCACGTGCATCCAAACCAAATTTTCTAAAATAATAATCGCCTAAAAGCTCTCCAGTGACTTTAGAAACACCATACATGGTTCTAGGTTTAAGAACGGTTTCTTGAGGGGTATTTTCTTTTGGTGTTTCTGGTCCAAAAACTGCTATAGAACTAGGTACAAACACTCTTGTCATATCATATTCACGTGCGATTTCAAATATATTTACTAGACCATTGACATTTACATCCCAGCATAAAAAAGGTTTATCTTCGCCGACAGCAGAAAGTATTGCTGCCATGTTATATATTGTATCAATATCATATTTTTTTACTAGTTTTTCAACATTTTCTCTTTTGTTTATATCAACACCCATTTCAAATGGGCCTGATTCTTTGAGTTCTTTACCTGGTTTAGTTTTTCTTCCACAAGCAACTACATTATCATTACCATATTTTTTACGTAGTTCAAGTGTTAATTCTGAGCCAATTTGACCGACAGCTCCTGTTACTAAAATGTTTTTCATTTCTTTTTTGGCCATATGGTATGTTTTCCCCCAGTTTTTTATGTGTATAGAAAAACAATATACATACTTTACTGTTTTAAAATAAATAAAAAAAAGAAGAGAGGAATAATTTAAATTGAATTTTTTTAGTCAGTCTCTGATTCTAGATGTATCCAAATGGTTCCAGTATGTGATCCTAGTGCATCTGCTGTTTCAGGAATATCAAGTGTTATTTGTATCCAAACAAAGTCGGATAATCCACTTACTGCATTGCTATTGTTTTTTGAATATCTAACATGAGCTGTTTCATCCCAACCAGTTGTTACACTAGTTGCAGCCCGATTTGAAGTATTGTAACACATATCTGATGAATCTGAATCCCCTTCAGCTAACACCCATGCAGTGGTTCCTGATTCATTTACAACCGTATCGTTGTCCCACATCAATACCGTTGATGGATCTGTTGCAGTGCTGTTTGCGTTTGCATCTCTGTCTCCATGTAACCAGATTTTCATGTATGTATAATTATTTGAACTTACATTTATATGGGTAATATTTAATGAGTTATTTTCTTCATTTACTAGCCCAAATGCTGCTGAAAACGTTCTGACCATATTTGTCGAATAAACATCTCCTAAGTTTAATGTTAGTCTTATATTTGTTGTGTTACTTCCAGCGACTCGTAATACTCTAATACCATCAGATGAATTATCTGATCCAATGTATCTTATAGATGCATCACTAGGATGAACTAAAGAATACTCATAACCAATTTTTGTTACAGCATATTGAGTAGCAATTACCATATTTAAAACTAAAAACAAAACTGCGATAATACACATTTTCCTACTTACTTTCATTTCATTTCACCCTTCTCAATTTTTCTATGACTCTTAATATCGTGTTATAAACTGTCGTGAACAATGTTTTCAGTTGACTATATAAAAAGGTATTCTGTTTAAATTTCAAAATGGCAAAATGTCAAAAAAATTAAAAAATGAATAAAAAATAGAAAAAATATACTAGTTTTATCTATTGAGATTGGATTTTTTAATGAGGCTAGGGATAATATTTTCCCAAAAAAGAGCGGTTATATGTATTCCATTTAAACCCTTTATTTTTTGAATTTCATTGATAAGCTCAACGGCTATCTTAAATCCCTCTTCTTTAGGATTGCTGCTTTTTTTCATTCTATTATAGATTTTATCAGGCAAGTCAACACCCGGTACAAAAAACTTCATTCGCTCAGCCATTTTAAGAGATTTTAGAGGAGTTATTCCTGCTAAGATGTACACCTTCTTATTAAGCCCTCTATCGCGTATTTGATCCATATAATCTTTGAATCTATCTAAATTATAAACACTCTGAGTTTGAATAAAATCTGTACCCGCTTCAACTTTTTTTTCTAATCTATCAACCCTATATTCGAAAGGTTCAGCAAAAGGATTAGCTGCAGCACCAATAAAAATCTGTGGTTTACCATATAAAATTTTATCTTTACTTTGAAAAATACCATTATCTCGCATATCTTTAACAATCTTTATAAGCTGAATAGAATCAACGTCATAGACACCTCTAGCATCTGGATGATTACCAAAAGACTGATGATCACCTGAGATAAAAAGTATATTTTTTATGCCACAAGCACTAGCACCTAGAACATCACTTTGAAGAGCAATTCTGTTTCTATCTCTGCAGCTCATCTGCATAATAGGTTCCATTCCATTATTCTTAAGAATAATAGAGCCACCCATACTAGAAAGCCTTACAACAGCAGTCTGATTATCAGTTATATTAAAAGAATCTACATAGTCCTTTAGTGTTTCAGCTTTATCAAGAATTTTCTTTGCATCACATCCCTTAGGAGGACCTACTTCAGCAGTTACTACAAACTTATTTTCTGAAAGTAATTTTTCTAGATTACTGTTATATTTCATCTTTAGAATTCCTCCTAAACTCAGTTGATTTACTCCAGTTTTTTGGTTCTTGTATCTTTTTTAATTTATGTAACTGATTTTTTACTTTTAGAAAATCATAAATTTGGATCCATACACAATCCATATCTTTGTTAACTTCACATTTTTTGTTTGATGAACCGCCACATGGGCCATTTAATATATGCTTTGGACAACGCGAGACAGGACAAAAGCCAGAAAAATTATCCTGTATACATTCACCGCACATTTCACATCTTTTTTCAAAAACACCATACCTTTTTGTTTCACCTAAAAATAAGGTATCATTACCAGGTACTACATCTATTTCAGGAAAAATTTCTGATAAAGTTTGACTTCCATTACCACATGACAAAGAAAGTATTTTATCTGATATTTTAATACTTTTTTTATGTTTTCTTAGCATTCTTTTGTCGTTATTTAGATTACAAGCAGGATCAAGTACCACAAACCCAGTAACTTTTACTTTTTTCCCTTCAAGTTTTTTTTTCATTTCTAGTACTTCTTTTTCCCCGCCAGTATCACATAATGTTGCACATTGGCTGCATCCAACTATGAAAACAGAACCCTTTTTTGTTTTTCTAAGGATTTCTTCAAATTTTTTCTGTCGAGTTATAATCATTAAAAAAACAATATGGATAAGTAATATAATACTTTTTAAGCATAAATGAAAATATCTAAATATGCTTGAAATATTTGGTACTATAGGTTACTGATAATTTTGGAGGGAACTGTATGTTAGATGATTTGGAGGAGATTTCAAAGATAGATAAATCAAATATGATAGAATCAGTTCAAGAATTTCCTGAGCAAATAGAACAATCAGAAAAAATTGTTGAACAATCTAATCTTGATAGCATATACAAAGTTGATAATATAGTAGTAACAGGAATGGGTGGCTCAGCAATATCAGGTGATATAATACAGGCATTTTTTAGAGATAAAACAGAGATACCAGTATATGTCAACAGACAATACGATCTACCTAAGTGGGTTCATAAAGATACTTTGGTACTTGCTCAAAGTTATTCAGGAAATACCGAAGAAACACTTTCATCATTTAAACATGCATATCAAAAAAGATGTAAAATAATTGGGATTTCTTCTGGTGGAAAGCTAGAAGAGTACTGCAAGAAAAGAAATGTAAATCATATAAAAATACCAACTGGCTATCAACCAAGAGCTGCTACTGGTTACATGTTGTTTATAGCTTTAAATGTACTCAAAAACACTGGCATATTAAGAATAGATATAGATAAAGAGATAGATGAGACAATTAGAGAATCAAAACAGGTTAGAGATAATAACAATAAAGATATACCATCTGAGAAAAATTTTTGCAAAAAAACTGCAGAAAGAATCAACGGAAATATCCCGCAGGTTTATGCCTTCAAACAATATTCTCCTATTGCAAAAAGATGGTGTACCCAATTTAATGAAAACAGTAAGATTATTTGCAGATACGATGAGGTATCTGAATCAAACCATAATGATATAGTTGGTTGGTCAATGAGTCCGGAGTTTACAAAGAATTTTTCATGCATTCTATTTAGAGATAAAGAAGAAGAATCAATTTACATGGAGAAAAGATTTGAATTTATGAAAAAACTATTTAAAACAAATGCAAAGGATATGATAGAAATAAATATTGAGGGTAAAAAGACACTTTCCAAGATGATAAAAACAATGTACATAGGTGATTTTATAAGTTGTTATCTTGCAATTTTAAGAAAAATCGATCCTACCCCTGTAAATATAATATCAGAATTAAAAGATGAACTATCAAAGATCTAAAATAATGATTTTTTAAATTAGATTTAAATATTTATAATGCATTCAAAAACTCAGTTAATAAATGGTATAGGGATGCTTTGGGTTAAAAATGTCTAAAAATTCGAATAAACAATCTCTAAGTTTTAAAAAACAAGAAACATCTTCAGATTATCATAGATATAAAACTTTATTTGAATCAATAAATGCTGGAGCTTTTATTACAAGTCTTGATGGAGAAATCATTGAAGCAAATCTGAAATCCTGCGATCTCTTGGGTTATGAATGGGAAGAATTAAAAGGTATGTCTTTTGAAAACATCTTTCCAAAAAATGTCGACTGGTCACAACTGAAAGAAGAAATAATGTCAAAAGGCGGAATGAACTTTGAATCAGAAAATAAGAAAAAAGATGGAACGATTTTTCCGGTTACCATTGACACCTCTTTATTCAAACTTGAAAAAAATCCTGTGATGCTAGCACTTGTTTGGGATATAACAAAGAGAAAGAAAGCAGAAAAAAAGCTAAGTGAATCTGAGCAGAAATATCGAAGTATTTTTGAAAATAGTGCTGTAGCAATAACTCTATCAGATGAAAACGAGAAGATAATTTCATGGAACGATTATGCAGAAAAAATGCTAGGTATGACAAAAGCAGATTTGGAATATAAAACTGTAAAATCTTTATATCCAAAGCAAGAATGGGAAAAAATCAGAAAGCAAAATATAAGAAAAAAGGGAATGCAGCATCAACTCGAAACAAAGATGTATAAAAAAGACGGATCTCTTTTTGATGTAGATTTGTCAGTAAGCATTTTAAAAAATGAAGAAGGAAAAATAACTGGCAGCATTGGAATAATAAAAGATATATCTCAAAAAAAGAAAGCAGAAATAAAACTTAAAGAAAGTGAAGAAAAGTATCAGGGACTTTTTGAATCAACAACAGATGGAATGATAGTACTTGATGCCAGAGGAGAAATAAAAGATATCAATAGCAAGGCTTTACAGTTCTTTGGCAAAAACGAAGATGAAATGATAGGTGATAATTTCTTGAGTATGGGTCTATTGACACCAAAGGCTTTATCAATTGTTGTTAAGCAATTCCAAGAACTGTTATCAAATAAAACTTCTGAAAGTAAAGAAACAGAGATTCTTAATAAAAATAATAACAAGATAAATGTAGAACTCACTTCTTTTTTCCTATCAAAAAAAGAACAAGAAGTCGATAATTTTGTACTAGTTGTCAGAGATATCAGTGATAGAAAAAAGACAGAGATTAAACTATCAAGAGAGCATGAAGTTCTTCAGACATTAATGAACAATATGCCTGATCCAGTTTATTTTAAGGATGATGAAAACAGGTTTATACTGGTAAATAAAGCGATGGCTGCAAATAATAATTCTAAACCTGAGGATATGATAGGTAAAACAGATTTTGATTTTTCAAAACCTGAGCGTGCACAAGAGATATTTAAAGAAGACGAAGAGGTAATGAATACCGGAAAATTCATCATTAATAAACCAAGAAAATATGTCCGTGAAGACGGTGTAGAAACATGGATCAGTTTTACAAAGATACCTCGTTTTGATTCTGAAGGTAACATTATTGGTATGATGTGTATAAAGCGTGATATTACATATTGGAAAAAAATTGAGGCATCACAAGAGAAAAATAAAGAATAAATTTTTTTTATTATTGGATATTACTCAATAATATATTAAAAAATATGTGTTATTTTTGTTTTATTTTTATTGCTCTTAATCCTTTTATCGTTTTTTCTACTTTGTATTCTATTGAGTCACCTGCATGGAGTAATGTTAAATATGGTATATCTTTTTCATAGATCATAATATTTTCTCCATCGTTTCCCTCAATTAATCCACATTTTTTCCTATCGCTGTACCAATTTACAATACCCTTCATTTAATTTCACCTTTAGTTACATTTTAAAAAGAATGATTGCAGTTTAGACAATTCTTACTTTGTTTTGTATTGTCCTTAGAAGTGTAACTTTTACATGTTTCATGCTCAAATACTGGTTTATTATACTTTTTACATCGAATTACGTTTTTTTCAATTTTTTTATCTCTTCTATTTCGTCTCATGTAACTCACTTTTTGTTTACTTTTATAATTATTTCATCTGAAAAAAATAAAAGCACAAATCCATCTTAAAAATAAAAAATGAATACTAAAATTCTATTTCCTTCAATTTACTATACAACATGCGGTATTTATATAATTTTGCATGTTTTCTGTATAAATTTCATGAAAGCACATCAATATCTAATTTTTCGGCTAACTCCTTATATCTATTACGTATGGTGACTTCGGTAACACCTGCTATTTCAGAAACCTCACGTTGAGTTATCCGTTCACCACAGTTAACGGATGCAATGTATATTGCCGCTGCAGCCATTCCTGAGGGACCTCTACCACTAGTAAGCTCTTTTTTTGTCGCTTTTTTTAGAATTGTAATCGTTTTATTAACAACATTATTACCAAGTTTTAATTTACTGCAGAATCTGGGAATATAGTCCTGCGGAGTTGTAGGTAACAATTTAAGTTCTAATTTACGAGAAATATTTCTATAATTTCTGCCTATTTCCTTCTTTTTCATTTGTGTAACTCTACTTATTTCTTCAAGAGTTCTGGGTACATTACTCTGTCTACAAGCAGCATATAAAACCGCAGCTACTATGCCTTCAATTGTTCTTCCGCGAGTTAGTTTATTTCTCGCTGCTTTTCTATATATCATAGCTGCTGTTTCCCTAACATTTCTAGGCAGAGTTAATGCTGAAGACATTCTATCTAAAGTTGAAAGTGCTAAAACCAGGTTTCTCTCTATTCCGTCACTAATTCTTGTTCGGGTATGCCATTTTCTTAATCTGTAAAGTTGAGCTCTATTTCTTGTTGGGATTGTATGGCCATAGGCATCTCTATTTTGCCAGCTGATGTTTGTAGATAGACCTTTATCGTGTCTCATATAGGTCATAGGTGACCCCGTTCGAGATTTTTTCTCTTTTTGTTCATTATCAAATGCGCGCCATTCGGGGCCATGATCAATAATTTCTGAATCTATTACAAGTCCGCATTTGTTGCATACAATCTCTGCTCTTGAGTAGTCTCTAGTTAAATGTTTACTATCACATTTTGGGCATGTTAGTCTCTCTTCTATTTTTTTCTCTACTTTTTTCAATTAAATCATACCTATTTTCTTAATATAACTAAAGAAATTGTTCTATTAGACTATAGTATATTCTTAAGTTAATCAATATTTTTTTACATTTTTTTCTCTATCCAAATCTTTGCCTTCATATTCAACTGGCTCTTTTCCATTAAGATTTAACCCGGTTGGTATATCTATATGATGAACAAAAACGTATTTTCCATCTTTATCTTTTATAAATCCATCTCCTTTACAAGGATGATACCTTTTAACTTTCCTCTGCGTATCTTTTTCATCTACTCAGCTTTTGTATGCTAATTTTTAAAAAGCAAAAAATTTCAAAAATCTGAAAAGGCCAGAAATGTGAAGTTTTTATCTTAACTTTTTTTATAATGATAGTTACTGGTTATATAAATAGATTTTTATTTGCAATATAATGTACATATTTCATAACTATCTATGTAATCATAAGATATATTAAATAGATCTGGAGGCATATACTACATTACTTAAAACAGGATTTTATCGGAAGTTATAATTCCTTAGTCAATATTTTATTACAATTATTCCTTCAATTTCTAGATCTTTAAAAATTCGTGTTAAAAATTTTTGATAATAATATACTGCTTAGTAATTTACTACCCCTTAATATTCACTAGCTTTAACAGATTAATGAATGCGTTTTTCTTCTATTAACTAACCATCTCAATTATTTTCACGCGAGGTGGGAGTTTTTGACTTCTATTTACTAGTAAAAAATAAATTTTCTATCTGTTGAATTAAAATTACTCGAAAATTATTACGTATGATCACATAACCTTTCTATATGTACAAAAATAGCCGATAATTTTAAATATTTGTTTTACTATAGTAATACTATGGTGATATATTGACTTCTGTTAATGTAAAGATA
>CAYYOO010000028.1:0-18118 GCA_964473335.1 uncultured Thermoplasmatales archaeon | reverse complement strand
GAAACACTTTGTTATCAGGGTTGTTTTTGTAACTATCATATTGTTCTTTTGCAATGTCTCTTGCAGTCTGGATAAGACCAGTCTGCAAACTATACTGTTGTTTTGCTCTTTGGTATATCTCTGGAATTGGTGTTCCTTTTGCAATTTCATGTAGGTAGAAGTTTATGCATTTACGGTATTGTCGCATAGTGGTGTTTAGACTATGTTTTTTGTTTTGGTTAGGATGTATTATTTTGAACTGGATAGTATTTTTTATCTTCACAAATCTTGAATAGAAAAAATAGATATATTAAGCATTTTAAGAGGTTGATGAAACTATTAAGGAATTATATTGAATAACAGATAAGCAATTCATCCACCAGTTGAAACTGGTGGTCTTCTTGCTAAAAACATGATAAATTTTTTGCCTTCTTATTTTTAATATATTTTATTTTTTAATAACTAATTAACATGTTTTTCAGGTTTATGATTGTTTTTAAAAGTAAAGTAACTTTTATAAGTTAAAATTAATTGACCCAATACAATAAAATATTATTTCGGGGTCAAGTGATTCATGGTTTCTTACGATCAAAAAAAACTGGAAAAAAAATGGCAAACTCATTGGAAAAAAGAAAAGATATATCATTTCGATTTTGACAGTAATAAAAAACCCTATAGTATAGATGTTCCACCTAGATATGCCTCAGGACCCTTACATGCCGGCCATGCTGTACACTACACCCATATAGATTTTGCAGCCAGATACAAACGTATGAAAGGATATGAAGTATTTTTTCCTCTATGTTTTGATGTAAACGGCATTCCAATTGAAGAAAGAGTGGAAAGAAAACTAGGTATAACTAGAAAAGACATAGATCGGCATAAGTTTACAAAATTATGTTCAGATTTTGCAAATAAGAATATTTCAACTATGATAGACCAATTCATGCTTCTTGGGGAAAGTATGGATCCCAGCATCTATTATCAGACAGATGCTGAATATTATAGAAGGCTGACTCAGATCTCTTTTATAAAACTATATAATAAAGGCCTAATATACAAAGGAAAATTCCCTGTGAATTGGTGTCCACGCTGCATGACAGCTATGGCTGATGCAGAAGTAGAATATAAGGACAATAAAACAAAACTAAATACAATAAAATTTTATTTTAAAGAAAAACCTTCAGATCAGTTGTTGAAATATCATGGTATCGGAAAAGACAAAAAAGGAACATATATTGAAATAGCAACAACAAGACCTGAGATGCTAGCTTCATGTCAGATAGTTGCAGTTCATCCCACGGATGAAAGAACACCATGGCTTATAGATAAAGAACTATTGGTTCCAGTTTTTGAAAAATCTGTAAAAATCGTTGAAGATGATGCAGTAGATCCAGATTTTGGAACTGGTATAGTGATGATCTGTACTGTTGGAGACAAAGAGGACCTTAATTGGGTTTTTAAATATAATCTACCAATTGAAATGAGCATAGATGAAGAAGGAAGGATGACTGATCTCTGTGGAAAATACAAAGGCATGAAAATAAAACAAGCACGACAGGCTATTATAAATGACTTGAAAAAAGATAATATTTTATTAAAGCAAGATGAGCTTGATCAAAATGTTGGAGTATGCTGGCGTTGTAAGACACCAGTAGAATTTGTAAATGCAGAACAATGGTTTTTAAAGACAACTGATTTTAAAAAATTGGTTCTTGAAAAATCCGATGAGATGAAATGGTATCCAGAATATATGAAGGTTAGACTCGAGGAATGGGTAAACAGCCTTGAATGGGACTGGGTTATATCTCGCCAACGGTATTTTGCAACACCGATTCCACTTTGGGAATGTGAAAAATGTAAAAAAGTTGTTCTTGCACTAGAAAAGGATTGTTATATAGATCCCACAATTGATAATCCACCTGAGAAAAAATGTCCTAAATGCAGTGGAAAACTTGTTGGTTCTGAAGATGTATTTGACACATGGATGGATTCAAGTATCTCACCACTTTACAATACTTTTTGGCAGAGAGACAATGAAAGATTCAAAAAACTATATCCTATGAGTGTCCGCCCTCAGGCTCATGATATAATTCGAACTTGGGCGTTTTATACGATTCTCAGATGTACACTTATAACAGATGAAAAACCCTTTGAAAATATGATGATGGGTGGTTTTATTTTATCTGAAGATGGAACACCTATGCATTCAAGTCTTGGAAATGTAATAGATCCAATTAAAGTAATAGAAAAACACGGCTCTGATGCTTTTAGATGCTATGCAGCAAGCTGTGCTCTTGGTGAAGATAATCCATTTAGGAAAAAAGACATAATTAGAGGAGTAAAACTACTCAGAAAACTATGGAACGTACAGATGTTTATATCAAATATGATATTAAAAGAGAAAACAAAGAAAGTTGAATTGATGGATGTTGATAAATGGATTCTTACTAAATATAGTAAACTAGTAAAAAAATGCACTAAACAGATGGAAAACTATGATTACAGTCAGACTATGAAAGATATAGAGTACTTCTTATGGCATGAACTAGCTGATCACTATATTGAAATGATTAAATCAAGTATATATGAAAAGAAAAATGTTGAAAGTATAAGATATACAACCTATAATATTGGTCTAGGAATGCTAAAACTTTTTGCACCCTTTTTCCCACATATAACTGAAGAGTTATATCATATATGTTATAAAAAATTCGAAAGTGATAAAAGCATTCATCTATCAAATTGGCCTGAAGAAATATTAATTGAAGAAGAAATAGAAAAAGAAGGAGAAATTATAAAAAATTATATCTCTGAGGTTAGATCCTGGAAAAGCAAACAAGGCCTTCCTCTTAATTCTGAAATAAAAGCGGTTAATACCTATTCATCAAAAAAGATTACTAAAATTCTGGAAGATAACAGTGAAATAATTAAATCAACACTGAAATATCCTTTAGATCATAATTTTATTCCAGGTAAACCAGATGTTGAAGAAAGTATAAGTGAAATTAAACCTAATTTTTCTGTAGTAGGACCTAAACTAAAGAAAGATGCCAAAAAATTCGTTGAAATATTAAACAAGAATAAAAAAGAAATAATTGAAAAAATCCAAAAAAATGGAGATGTAAAAATCTCAGATATTTCTGATAATATTATTGATTCTAATGAAAAATTAGTTAAAAATGAGTTTATTAAGTTAGATAAAAAAATAATTGTTAGAGGTAAAAAAGACAGTAAGATTCTAAGTTTTAGAAATTTTTTTATTGAGATAAAAGAAAATGATTAATTTATCCTTTTTTTCTCGATAGATATTTAAATAAGGTTTTGATTTAGCCCCTCAGTGATTTATTATGGTCGATAAAAAATCCAAAAAAGATGAAGCTAAAGTAATGAATCGTTGGATAGTTGTTATAGGTGCAATTATGATTCAGATAGCACTTGGTGCAATTTATGCATGGAGTGCATTTGCAACTCCTCTAAAAGGGGTTCTAGGAGATGGTAAAGTTGAAGCAATTGCTAGTGAGTTTTCGTTTACTGCAACTGAAACACAAGCAATTTTTGCAGCAGGTCTTGCAACATTTGCAATATTTACAATAATTGGTGGAAGATTTTCAAAAAAATATGGTCCAAGAAATATTGCACTTCTTGGTGGTGCACTTCTTGGTTTAGGATATATAATCGCAAGTTTTGTAGGTGCAAGCTTTGTTTTGAAATTAATTTCTCTTGGTATTATTGGCGGCGCAGGTATTGGTTTAGCATATGTTGTCCCTATTGCAGTTGGTGTTAAATGGTTTCCGGATAAAAAAGGACTTGTTTCTGGTCTTGCAGTAGCCGGATTTGGTTTTGGTGCATTTATCTGGATACTTCTTGCAAACCCGCCTAGTATACTGGGTTTCAATGGATTAATCACTCAACAAGCAGGGAAGTTTGCTTATACAATTGCTAATGTAGATATGGCTTTTAGAATATATGGAATCTTATTCTTAGTACTTGTTATAATTGGTTCGTTAGTGATGGTAAATCCTCCAAAAGGTTGGAAGCCAAAAGGCTGGGAACCTTCCAAAGGAGAAGAGGATGACGAGAAAAAGAAATCTTTGTTGCCAAAACAGATGCTTGGAACTAGACAATTCTATTTACTATGGATGATGTTTTTAATTGGTGCTCTAGCTGGTTTAATGGTTATTGGTAATATCAAAATATTTGCAGAAGGTGCAGATGGTTTTCAAAGATTTGGATTCAGCCAGGTTGATGCGGAGAGCTTTGCAATAATTGGTGCTGCAATATGTCTACCTATTTTCAATGGTCTAGGTAGAATAATATGGGGAAAAGTATCAGATAATATTGGACGTAAAAGAGCACTTATCACAATGTGTATATTCCAGGGCGTAATGATGTTAGCATTTTATTATACAACAGTGAATCCCTTGTTTTTCTTTGTCGCAGCTGCACTTATAGGCTTTAACTTTGGTGCAAATTTCGCGCTCTTTCCTGCGGCAACAGCTGATAGTTTCGGCTCAGAAAACGTTGGTTTAAACTATGGTTTTGTATTTACATCATATGGTGTAGGTGGTATTGTTGGACCTATCCTGGCAGGTATGGTAAAAGATGCTGGACTTAGTTTTCTATATGCATTTATACCAGCGGCAATTTTATGTTTCATTGCTGCAGGTCTAGCAATTTTATATAAACCAACAGTTAAATCAAAAGCCTAATTTTTTTCTTTTTTTTTGATTTTTATGAAAGAAATTAAAAATTCTAAAGATATAATTGATTCTCTTATGCATTCTAATTTAGAATATATTTCAAAAAATAAACATGAATTTAAAAAATATTTAAAAGGTCAGAATCCAGAAGCAATTGTTTTAACTTGTTCAGATTCAAGAGTTGTCCCAGAAAAAATTTTTAACAAGGGAATCGGTGAATTATTTGTAATTAGAGTTGCAGGAAACGTTGTAATGGATTCATCAGTGGTCACATCAATTGAATATGCTGTAAGTCATCTAAAAACTCCCTTATTGATATTACTTGGACATACTAATTGTGGTGCAGTTAAGGCAGCAGAAGAATCTAATGATGATAATCCTTTAATTGAAGAAATTAAAAAAGGTTTTTTAATTGATAAAAACCATGAAATTGGAAATTTAAAACGACAGTATGATATGATTTTTAAAAGGAGTAATATTATTAATAATGCTTCTTTAAATAAAAAACTAAATGTTGTACCTGCAATTTATGATCTAGAATCAGGTAAAGTAGACTTTTTAGATTTCGACTAACTGATAATTAGTTGACCCAAGACCTATTTTTTCACCATATGTTATTTGTTTCTCTGGATCAACATAATTTTCTTTTTTGAAAATATCTGGTTTTTTGTCATTTATTAGATCAAGGCTTGCCTTGTCTATAGCAACAGGATCATTTGATACTAGATATCCAATATCCGGGCATATTATTGGTCCAGCGAATGGATCGCAATCACAGCTTTTAGATATTCTTTTTAGTTCATTTAAGTAAATTACATTTTTATCATGGACACATGCTTTAGCAGCACAAGCAAGCAAATATTGAAAATTTGCATCTTTATGAATTATCCCACCTTCTTTACAGTTTTCAACACATACTCCACAGCCAAAACATTTTCTATTGCTTATCTTCCATTCATTTTTTTTTACTTTGATTGCATTGAAGGGACATACCTCGGAACATACTCCGCAAAAAGTACATTTATCTTTTATATGAACAGGTTTACTGGAATTGTGTATTTTCATTTTTGTTTCTTTAGTAACTCCTCCCATTCCAAAGTTTTTTATAGCTGCACCAAAGCCAGATGCATTGTGTCCTTTCACATGAGATAAAGCTACAATGTTTGTTGAATCAAATATATGAGCTGCAACTTCAAAATTTCTATTTTCTATTTTAACGTTCTTTCCTGAATCATCAATTACCACATCACAACCTGTTCTTTTCTTTGTAAACCCATGGATCTTTGCCAATTTTTTATATCCACTTTTTGTGTGTCTCAAACCCTTGTATGCTACTGTAGTATCATATAAATAAGGATCCATATCATGTTCTTTTAATATTTTTGTAAAATATCCAACAAACTTTGGTCTTAAAAAATATTTGTTTTTGATTTCCCCCATATGTAGTTTTAAGGGTATTTTTTTATTTTCAAAACTTTTAAGATTGAAATTTTCAAGCGCATCTGAAAGTTTTTCTTTATCTGTGAAAAAAACAACTTTTTTCATCCTATTTTCTTCTCCCATTTTTTTAGGTTCATTACTTTACCTAGAGTTTTTCCTTTCTTAATTTCTTCTCTGATTCTATCTTCATGTTCTTTTACATCATTAGATCGATTTGCTATTTCTTGAGCGGTTTCTTGAGAAATAACTACAACACCTGAGTCATCTGCAACTATCCAATCTCCATCTCTAACAGTTTGACCTCCGCACACAATTTCTGCTCCGATCTCCCCGAATCCTTTTGGTTCTCCTGCATTTGGAACAATATGTTTATAGAAAATGGGAAAATCTATTTTAACTAAATCATCAAAGTCTCTAATAGCGCCATCTATTATTACGCCCTCAATTTCCTTTTTTTTAGCGCTCCAGGTAGCTAATTCTCCCCATATAGCTTTGTTTTTTCCTCCAGCATCAATTACTATTATTTCTCCTTTTTTAGCTTTATCTATTGCTTCTACTGGTTTAGCCCAGTCTCCATCCATAGTTTTTACTGTAACAGCTCTTCCAACTATATGAAAACCTGGTTTAACTGGTCTAATATTTTTCATTGCTCCCTTTCTATGCATCGCATCAGAAATATTTGGTGTTGAAACCATTTTAAGTGCTTTTTTAAGTTCCTCTTTATCATATTTTTTAAAAAGATCTGTCTTTATTTTTTGTTTACTTATTATTGCTTTTTTTATGTTTTGGGTTGCTTTTTTAACGTTTTTTGCTTTTGTGATTGCTCCACCTACAATTACTATTGATGCACCAGATTTTATAATATCAACTGCTGTTTCACTATTTATTCCACCTGCTGCGGCTATTGGAATGTTTGTTTTTTTTACAATTTTTTTAAGGATCTCAGTTGGTTTTTTACCAGTCATCTGTTCATCGATACCGATATGAATACATAGATAATCAACACCGATTTTTTCTAGTTCTTGTGCTCTTTTTAGTTTATCTTTCACACCAATTAGATCAACCATTAGTTTTGATCCATATTTTCTTGCTGATTTCAAGGCATCCTTTATAGTTGAATTATCTGCAGCTCCTAAAATGCATATTATATCAGCACCAGCTTTACTTGCCATTTCAGTTTCAAACGCACCAGTATCCATTATTTTCATATCTGCAACTATTGTTTTATCAGGAAAAATCTCTTTTAGAGTCCTTACTGCTTGCATACCTTCACTTTTTATTAAGGGAGTTCCAGCTTCTATATAATCAGCACCACCCTGAACTGATTGTTTAGATATATTTACTGCTCTATCTAGATTTAGTAGATCTAATGCAACTTGAAGAATTGTTTTCATTAAAAAAACCAAATACTGAGTTTTTATTTAAAAAGTTGGGTCATATCAGCTCAATTTCATTGTAATTTCCAATTGAGGTGCCAATTATTGTTTCATTTTCTTGTTTGATGCAGAAAACGTACAGTCCCATATCCTCGTTTTTTAGTTTGACATATCCAAAGGTAATTTCGCTAGGTTTATTTTCATTTTCTGCTGTAAGACCAGATCTTTTAATTGTCCAGTTTTCTCTGTTTTCACTTTGTGAGTACCAGTCAATTATAGATTCAATGCTTAGATTGGATGAATAAATACTTGTATTTAATGAAGAACTAATGTTTCTATTTTCTATGAGTGATTGGTTAATATTTTGTATCTTTGTTATATTTTGTAAAAGAGGAATGTTTGTGTAAGTGTTTTTTTCAGGATTTTTTGTATTTCAGGTTTATCGTTTTTTTCTAAAGTACTTACTAGACTAATTGAAACTAGAGATATCAAGAGAATAAATATTAAAATAATTTTTATTTTTTTATTTGTCAGTAAAAATCCCTCATTATAGTTTAATAAAAAACCAAATTTAAGTTTTTTTAAAATTGTAAGAAATTATATAGCAAATTTATTTAATTTATAATATGTTCTTTTTTTGTATGGTAAAAGATGAACCAAAAAAATTTCAAAGAAAGACAAATGAAGATTTTGAGGAATTAATTAAAAAACTCGAGCTTCAAGCACTTGAGACAGCTGAGGAAAGATTCCCTCTTTATCTGGAAGTTGGTCTTAAAGAAGCAGATTTGGTTCTTGATGTAGGATGTGGCTCAGGAATTGTTACTAGAGATATAGCTATTTTAACCAAAGGAAAAGTTATTGGTGTTGATAGTTCAAAGGACATGATAGATGTTGCTAAACATGTCTTAAAAAATTTTGATAATGTTGATCTAAGGATATGCAACTCAAAAAAACTTGATTTTGATGATAACACATTTGATATTGTAACCTGCAACCTTGTATTGATGTGGTCAGTTGATCCACAAATGTTAGTAAATGAGATGGCTCGTGTAACTAAACCAGGGGGCATTGTTCTTGCTTCACTTGAGCCGGATTATGGTGGAAAACTTCATTATCCTGAAGATCAAAAAATCGATCCTATTTTTGCTGGAGAAGCAATCAAAAAAAGAGGTGGTGATCCGCATATTGGACGTAAATTGCGTTCTTTATTTGTTAGAGCTGGTCTTAAAACAAAAGTAGGTATAGGTAACAATAGAATATGGAGCTGTGAGGAAGATAAATCTTATTATTTTCATGCCCGAGATTTTTATATAAAGGCATTAAAAGAAGCAGGTCTTTCTCAAAAAGAAATTGATAAATGGGAGTTTGATTATTTAAAGTCCCTTGATTCAGGAGTTCAATTGAATTTTTTCCCTCAATTCTATGCTATTGGAAAAAAACCATAGTGTTTTATAACTTCTCTTAATTTATCTGTTGAATAAAAATGGTAGCAGAAATAATAGACGGGAAAAAGATTGCTGAAGATATTAAAAAGAGTGTTTCTCAAGAAATAGATGAACTTTATAACAAATATGATATAAAACCAAAAATCGCTTCAGTAATTATTGGTGAAAACAAAGAATCAAATCTTTACTTAAAACTTCGCGATAAAGCATGTAAAAAAGTAGGTATAGAATCAGTCCATGTAAAACTTAAAGCAGATGTCACTGAAAAAAAAGTACTAGAAGAAATATCCAAATTAAATAAAGAAGAAGATATCCATGGTATACTAATACAGATGCCTACTCCCGCGCATATTAAAAAAAGTAAGATTTTTGAAACTCTTTCTCCAAATAAAGATGTTGAGGGTTTCACTTTTGAAAATATGGGTAGGCTTCTAATTGGTGATGAATTTATTGTTCCTTGTACTCCATTAGCTGTTTTAAAGATCTTAGAGTCGGAAAAAATAGATTTAAAAGGTAAAGATGTAGTGATAGTAAATCATAGTACTGTTGTAGGAAAACCCTTATGTGAATTGTTTTTAAATAGGGATGCTTCAGTCTCAATATCGCATGTTTTTACTAAAGATCTTTTTAGTTATACAAACAAAGCTGATATTTTAGTTTCAGCTACAGGTATACCAAATATTATAAAAAAAGCACATGTTAAGCCAGATTGTTTTGTAATTGATGTTGGAATTATTAAAACAGATAAGGGTGTCACTGGTGATGTGGATTTTGATGCGGTTAAGGAAATATCTTCAAAGATTACACCTGTTCCAGGTGGTGTTGGACCCGTAACTGTTGCTTGTTCTCTATTAAATATGTTAAAAATATTCAAGAAATATTTAGAAAAATAATTTTTTTTTATGCTTCGCTTTTACTAAATGAATAAGTACCAATACCCATCATTATTATACATAAAATAAATACTATCAACATATTAGTCAAAGGTGGTAGAACATATATTTTTCCAAGTAGACTTCCTCTAAGACCATCTACCATATAAAACAAAGGATCAAAATAAGCTATATTTTGAAGTATGGGAACATTTTTTACTGGAAAAAAAGCAGATGATAAAAAAAGTAAAGGCATAATAACTAGGTTCATAATCAATGGAAATGATTGAAAATCATTCATTTTTGAAGCAAGGATAAGTCCAAATCCTACAGATGTAAATGCTATTAGAATCATAAAAATAATTGTTAATACTATTCCTACGAATCCTGAAATTGGTGTCCCAAGTCCTATTGCAATTGCTAAGATAATAAACCCTTGTATCAAAGCAATGGTTGCTCCACCTAATGTTCTTCCAATAATTATTGAGAATCTACTTACAGGTGCAACAAGTACTTCTTGTAAAAATCCAAATTGTTTATCCCAAAGAACCGATATGCCTGTAAACATTGATGAGAAAAGAATCGCCATAGTAATAATCCCTGGTGCAAAAAAATGTATAAAATTGATATCTATACCGGGGATTTCAAACTGTCTGAATCCTGATCCAAGTATAACTAAAAATAAAAGAGGTTGAACAATTGTTACAACAAGTCTACTTTTCAATCTAAAATATCGTTTCATCTGCCGTAGCCACATTACGTATATCGCTTGCAACTCAGTCTTTTTTAACATATTTATTTTCTCCTGAATCTAGGCGGTAAGTTTGTTGGATTTTTTATTTCTTGATCTCTCATGGTTCTACCAGTATAAGATAAAAATACATCATCAAGTGTGGGCTGCCTTACAGATATACTTTTTATTTTTATATCAAGTTTTTGTGCTAGTTCAACGATTATAGGTATTTTTTCATCACCTTTTTCAACACCTATTGTTAAGTGAGAATCATATTTTTTTATTTTTTTTACCCATTCTTTTTGATTAAGATTATCAATTAATTTTTTCATATTAGAACAAGACAAAGTTATAACATCATTTCCAATTGATTTTTTCAAATTTCTTATTTTATCCATAACTAGGATCTTTCCATGATCAATTATTCCAACCCTGTTGCAAAGATAATCTG
This sequence comes from uncultured Thermoplasmatales archaeon, assembly GCA_964473335.1. Taxonomy (GTDB): domain Archaea; phylum Thermoplasmatota; class E2; order DHVEG-1; family DHVEG-1; genus CAYZTD01. Next base: position 7,119 of record CAYYOO010000028.1, on the reverse strand, counting down.
CCTCGTCCATGTAATGAGTGGTAAGAAAAATTGTTGTATCTTCTTCTTTATTCATCTTTTTAATATAATCCCAAATGGCCCTTCGTGTCTGAGCATCAAGGCCAAGGGTCGGTTCGTCAAGAAATAGTACTTTAGGATAATGCATAAGACCTCTAGCAATCTCAAGCCTTCTCTTCATTCCACCTGAATAGTTTTTTACAAAAACATCTTTTTTATCATCAAGATCCACCAGATTCAACACTTCGTTTATTCTTTTATCTCGTTTGTCTTTTGGAATGGCATACATTCTTGCATGATATTCTAAATTTTCTCTACCAGTTAGTTCTGTATCTAAGGCAGGCTCCTGAAATACTATTCCGATGCTTTTTCTTACATTATCTTTTTCTTTTGTAATGTCATAACCAGCAATTTCTGCTGAGCCACTTGTTGGATGAAGTAGTGTAGTAAGCATCTTTATTGTGGTTGTTTTTCCGGCACCATTTGGTCCAAGAAATCCAAAAATTTCACCTTTTTTAACTTTAAAACTAATGTTATCTACTGCGGTCAGATCCTTAAATGTTCTAGTTAAATCTTTTGTTTTAATTATATCCAATAAATGTCACCGTTTATGGTTTTAGGAATCTGAATATAGCATTTATTAATAAAAGTAACCAATTTTTGCCAAAGAGTTTTTATCCTATTTTTTTATGAAGTATTTTGATAATGGGTTTTTATAGTGAAATAATTGATTTGATTCTATCAAATAAAATTAAATCAAAAGAAAAACTTCATAAAACAAAAATTCGTCTGTGTAAAAAATACAAATTAAAAGATATTCCTAGTGATAGCGATATTCTTGAAAGGGTTAATGATGAATTTGATGCTGAACAAAAAGAGCTTCTTTTATCTATTCTACGTAGAAAATCAATGCGCACAATTTCAGGTGTTGCTGTAGTTGCTGTTATGACTAGTCCAGAGGATTGCCCCCATGGTTTATGTATACCTTGCCCTGGAGGCCCAAAGACTAACTCTCCTCAAAGTTATACTGGGCATGAACCAGCAGCAATGAGAGCGTCTCTAAATGATTTTGATCCATACAAACAGACAAAGAACAGGTTAGAGCAGCTAAAAGCAATCGGCCACTCTGTTGAAAAGATTGATTTTATTATTATGGGTGGTACTTTTACTGCAAGAAATCCTTTTTATCAGAAGTGGTTTGTAAAAAGAATTTATGATGCATTAAATGGATCTGATTCAAAAAATTTAAGTGAAGCAAAAAAAATTAATGAAACTGCAAAATCACGATGCATTGGTCTTACAGTTGAGACACGTCCTGACTGGTTCAGATTAAGACACTGTGATATGAGCCTATCTTGGGGTGCCACTAGAGTTGAACTTGGTGTTCAAACAGTTTATGATGATATTTTATATAAAATGAAACGTGGACATACCGTTACTGATTCAATAAAAGCAACTGAGATTGCAAAAAATAGTGGTTTTAAGGTTTGTTATCACTTAATGCCTGGGTTATATGGATCTAATATTGATCGAGATTTAAAATCTTTTGAAGCTATTTTTAATAAACAAGAATTTAAACCAGATATGATAAAGATCTATCCCACTCTAACTGTTAAAGGAACAGAATTGTATAATATGTGGAAAAATAAAAAATATAAACCTTTGACAACAAAACAAGCAACAAAGCTTATCTCTGAGGTTAAGACAATAGTTCCTGAATGGGTTAGGATCCAGAGGATCCAGCGTGATATACCCGCTCAGTTTATTGATTCTGGAGTTGATAAAAGCAATTTGAGGCAGATTGTAAAGAAAAATATGGAAAAGAACAAAATGGAATGTAGATGTATACGCTGCAGAGAGATAGGTCATAAATTCTTAAATAAAGATATCAAACTTACAGATGATGATATCATATTTGATATAAACTTTTATGATGCAAGTAACTCTGAGGAGATATTTATTTCATTAATATCAAAAAAACATGATGCAGTAGTTGGATATCTTAGATTGCGAGATATAAATAAATCACATAGATATGAACTAAATAAAAATCCCTCTATGATAATACGTGAATTAAAGGTAGTTGGAAGAGAACTATCCATTGGAAGTAAAAAACAAGATGAAATCCAGCACAGAGGTTTTGGAAAAGAACTAATTAAAGAAGCCGAAAGAATTTGTCTTGAAGAATATGATAAGAAAAATCTTTTTGTCTTAAGTGGAATTGGTGTAAAAGAGTACTATAGAAAACTATCGTTTAAGGACAATGGTTTTTATTTAGAAAAAAAACTTAGGTAACACTATAATACTTCTTTTTAATAAGGACTTTTATGAAAATTCAAACAGAATGTGTTCCTTGTCTGTTGAAAAGAATTATCTTTGAAGCTGAACAAAGTACTAATGATAAAGATAAAAAAACAAGGGTAATAAAAAATGCTTGTAAAGCATTATCTGAACTATATGATCCAAATGAATGCAGTGCAAAAATTGCAAGCAAGGTACATAGGATTGTTTATGATGCTTTATCTGATGATGATCCTTATATTGATTTAAAAAATCAGGCAAATGTCTATGCAAAAAAATTGGTTCCTGAGGTTGAAAAAAAGGTTAAGAATTCTAATGATCCATTGAAAACAAGTATGATCTGTAGCATCATTGGTAACATGATGGATTTTGGTATAGCTGGAGCAAGTCAAGATCCAAAAGATCTTTTAAAAATATTTGAAAAAACATTGGAAGAAAAACTCGGAAATGATGATTATAATAAAATCAGTAACCTTCTTTTAAAGTCAAAAAGAATAATATTTTTCTCTGATAACTGTGGAGAAATAGTATTTGATAAAATACTATGTAGAAAAATTAAAGAAAAATATCCTGATATTTATCTTACTTTGGTAGTAAAAGGAGAAAGTGTTCTATCTGATGCAACAATGGAAGATGCATTGGATTTAGGTTTTGATGAAGTTGTTGATGAAATTCTTACAACTGGTTGCTTTGCTGTGGGCCTTGATTTTAACAAAATGCCTTTTGAACTTAAAAAATCACTTGAGGATTATGATCTAATTATTTGTAAAGGTATGGCTAACTATGAGGCTTTTTCAGAAACAGATTATAAACCTATAGCCTATCTTATGAGAGTAAAATGTAGTGCTATTTCTAGATCTATTGGTGTGAAGGAAAATACAAGTATCATAAAATTGTATGATTAGATAGGCATTATTCCATATGTTCCAAGCCATGATTGTATTGCTGTAAACATAAATTGTATCGCGATTGCAACAGTTAATAATCCCATAATTCTAGTAAAGGCATCCATTCCCTTTTTACCAAGAACACGAATAACATATTTTGAACTTAAGAATATAATATATGTAATAGACATCGTTAGAGCTATTGCAACTATAGCAAAAATTATTGCAATATACCAAGCTAGATTACTAGGAAAACTAGTCAGATTTTTCATAGAAACAATTATAACAGTTATAGCTCCTGGTCCTGCAAGGCTAGGCATGGCAAGTGGAACTATTGCATAATCTGCTTTTTGTTCTTTACCTGGCGGTGTCTCTCCAAACTGCTGTCCGCGGCGAGTCATATCAAGACCTACTATTGCTAGAAGAATACCTCCGGCTATTCTAAGCGAATATATCTCAATTTGCAAATATTCAAGTATAACTGAACCTGCAAATGCAAATATCAACAAAAGTATGGCTGAATATAATGCTGCATTTTTTGCCAGACTTTTTCTTGCTTTATCATTATAATTACTTGTAATTGCGCTAAATAATGCAATTGTTGAAGAAGGATTTACAATAATAAAAAGAGGTATAAAAACTCCTAAGAATTTATCGATCATATCTATCCTATTTTCTTTCCTGTAGTGGTAATCTAGCTATTTTTTTATTTGATCCACATTTTGGGCAGGTAAAGTATTTTTTATCTTTCTTTTTTCCATCTTTTGGAATCATGTAATTATTGTCTTTTTCGTATCTTATGTATATCCCTTTATCTATCTCTTCCCGCCACTCTTCTTCACAGTTTCTACAGTACAGTCTAACTTCAAATGATTTTTTTTCTTCTTTTTTCTTTTTTGCCATTTTACTGCCCCTTTTCTTACCGCTTAGTTATCTTATAAGGTTTTTGGAAATATTTTAGGGTCAATGTCGTTTCTAATATATAAACTTAAAATATTTTTTGATTTATTACAAAAAATAATCTAATAATTTTAATAATTATATCAAATAAATTTTGTTTGGTTTTTTCTATACATTCAAAAGAGTGTTTCAATTAAATTTTTTTTATTTTTAGAAAAAATATGCAGGGAAAGGGATTTGAACCCTTGGACCTCTGCAGGACAAGGCCCTGAACCTTGCGCCGTTGGCCAGGCTTGGCTATCCCTGCCTGAGAGATTGCAATAAAATACTTATCTTATTTAAATTATGGAAAAAGTATTATCCCCAACCATGAGCAATGTTCACTTCAAAATTATTAATAATAACTGATAAGTATGGATAATCTGCATCTCTGTCGTCGATAAAATCGATATAGAGCTCATTAGTAGCAGTGTTTATTGTAGTAGTGTATTCAATTTTATTTGTTTTTGAAAGCATATCATCAAAAAATTTCTCCCATGCTTCTAAATATGAATTCTCAATTGTTATCTTATTCACTTCGATCATATTGGACTCTTCGCTGTTTTTAAATTTAGTTTGTAATGAATACGTTCCGTATCCACTTGCTGTGCTTTTACCTGAAACTTCGATTAATCTGAAAAGATTAAAAGAAAGACCTTTTTTGTTTACAATTTGCATAGATGGTCTTACTATCATTGCATCACCTGAATCCTGACTTATAATTAAACCTCCGGTTTCATAGACGTACTTTTGGTTAATATAATGAGAATTTTTTGAATTGTAGATTATTGAACCAAGTAGATATGTTTCTTCTCCTCCACTGTGTTTTACAGTAATTTTACATTCATTTGGATTTATCTCTATATCTCCATATGATCTTGATGACATTAAGAAGGGGTTTTCTTTAGTACCTAACGACACGGGATTTGATACAATACTATTCTCTTGAGAAATTGCTGATAGGGTATCAATTGAAAATTTTATTTGGGAGAATTGATTTGCAACTTTATCCATGTGTTCTGCTTCTTTGTCTTCTATCCATTGTGGTACATATGAAGTTTGTATAAATGAAATAGCAGTAATAATAAATACTATAAAAAGTAGGCCTACTACTACTCCTGCTACAGCCTCGTCAGATTTTATTATATTCTTAATTTTTAATTTCATTTTTATCATCTCAAATTTATGGTGGGTTTTGAGGTGTTATTAGTACTTCATCATAGTTATTAGTCAAATCTGGATCAGAGTATTCTGATTGGATTATTTCTGCTATGTTTTCTCTACCTGAAATTGAGAATAATATCTGGTTCTCTATGCACTCCTCTGCTTGATCTTCAGCCCTTATTAATCTGACCCAACCTCGTTTGGGAATATTTGGATCCCATTCTTCACCAGGTTGTGGATAAACAAAAAGCCCCATCATTTGATCTTTATTATGTCCATATAATCCATTTATAATAAAAGAATTGATTTGATCTTGATCAACGCTCATCATCAGTGTATTTATAAAATAATTTCTAAGCTCTATAACTTCTACAAATCTTGGGAGGTGGGGTGCGTCATTTGATGGGGGTATTCCTGGTGGATAGCCCATGTTTGGATTAGCATCTGTCATAATATTCATTATTATAATATTGTCTTTTTGAAAAAAAGAAGATTCTTGAACTATATCTGCAGCCTGTTTTAAACATTCTGCAACTGGGCTATACCCGCCTTTTTGTTGAATATTTTTAATTTGATTCGCTATGTTTAAATAATATCCTTCATCGCCAACTTGATCTGTTAAAATAACAGGGCCGACTTCTTTAACTATGCTGGGTGTTGTTAAGTCTCCGCTGCCTGTAGTTGCAAATTGAATAATTGTAAGTTCATATTTGTTTCCAACATGCGGGATGTCTCCGTCTTCTACTGCATCTGCAATGTCTTTTACTACAATGTCAAAATAATTATTTGGAATGCTATCTGAGCCGTCTAGTAAAAATATTATTTGTGTTCTCTGATAATCTGAATCAATAGTATTTATTTCTGCCTCAATTTCAATTGTTTTGTGTTGGCTACTTTGGCTTGGATCTGCAGACATATCGCCTACATCCCAAATGTGAGTTGCTGGATCGTAATTCCCATTTGAATTATCATCTTTATAAGTAATGCCTTTTGGAAGTACATCTTTAATTTTTACATTTTTTGTTTCGCTGGGACCCTTGTTACAAACTTCGATTGTAAAAGTTATGGTATCCCCAAAAAAAGGCATATAATCACTGACAGTCATTGTTAATTCTAGGTCTGAAGTTCTTGCTTCTTTTACCATTCCATTCATCAATACTGAATTACTTACCGGATCTACAACAGTTATATCAATCGGATCATATCTTCTGAAAGTTGTTCCATCAAGCGAATGTGTAAATCTTTCTCCAATATTCCATTTATCGGGATCAATACTTGTAGAACTTTCAGCATTTTTTGATATTCTTGTCCCATCCTTTAGTTTTATTATTATGTTAGTTTCTAGATCTAAATCATTTCCACCAAGATGTTGTAGAATTAATTCTTTTTCATGAACCGTCCCAACTAAATTTACTGATGGAGTTGATGGTTGGACCTCTGCTGAAAAAAAACTGGCATATATTATCGAAAATAAGGAAACAGATATAATTAGTAATAATATTGTACCTATAACTTCTGATACTCCATTTGATTTTAGAGCTCTTCGATTGATTTTTATCATGTAATCTCCTCATGTATCTTAAAATACATTTTATTTCTTTAATAAATATATTGTCATAGGTAATATATAAATATTATTATACAAAGATATCCAAAATATTAACTTTGTTGATATTTTTAAAGATATCAAAAAATTTTTATTGCATATAATTTAAATATCTTATTGTTTATTGCCAAATTCTAAAAAAGAAATGGCCCGCGTAGTGTAGCCTGGCAACATATGGGACTGTGGATCCTCTGTGGCGGGTTCAAATCCCGCCGCGGGCCTACT